>JAGVHJ010000551.1 GCA_020056645.1 Desulfobacterales bacterium | reverse complement strand
TGGAACCTATATTTTGATATGTTTGGCAACCTTTTCAAAAGGTTGGCTCCCGGCAGGGCCGTCAAGGCGAATCCTACATGCGATTACCCTGGTAGAGTGATGACAAGAGCAAACAGGCATAATATACCGGGGCATGCGTAGGCTTAGATTTTGATTTTTTACAAATTGCATACCAAATGACCCTTGCTGATGTAAAAAGAGACGGTTGGCGGTCTTTGTCAACCGGGTTTTCAAATTGTCCAGAAAAGGATATGTCGATTTGATACGAATGCGTCTTAGAAATAAAAATCTTGTCGGGTATGCCATTGTCCTTGTTCTCATTGTGATTGTCGGGGGGATTTCGGTTTTTGAATCGAGAGCCCTTGGCATTAAGGTCGACTATCTCACCTTGGAGGTATCTTCCAACGTAAGACTGGCGGATGATATCAAATCCTCCATTGCGGAGATGCGGCTCTCCATCGAAAAATTCCTGTTCATGAACCGGGAGGAGTACAATGCCCTTGCGGAAAAGAATATCGGTCATTTCCAATCCACCCTGGAGGGGGCTGAAAAAAGCGTTAAAAATCTCAATACACGGGAAATCCTATCTCAAATCAAGCAGTTAAGCGATGACTATATTCAGAAGTACAGGAATGTGGCGATCCGTTACAAGGCGAAAGATAACAGCAAGATCGCTCTCGACGCCTTGGGGGATAAAATTGTAAATGATTTGAATCGTCTCTCTGAAGAGGCGGGTTTGGGCGAGGGCTCCGCATTCATTTTAAATATCAACAAAAAAATGATCAAGGCGCAAATCTTCGTCGAAAAGTTCATGGGAACCTTGGAAGTCCGATACTCGGAACAGGCATCCGGCCATCTGAATGAGATTCTTTCTGATATTGAAAAAAATGGCTCGGACGCGCTCGAAGATGTCGTGGTCGCCATCGAAGACTATCTGGACAATTTCGAAGGTCTGGTCGCGGTTTCAAACAAAATGGACAAGGAAGTACGGGAAACCATTCTTCCCATCGCTCCCCAGATTATCGGGCAGGCGGAGAAAATAACCGTTTTCGCCTGGAAGGAAATGGGAAAATCAAAGTCAGATATTCAGCGACAAGTATTCTCCGCGCGGTATAAAGTCATGGCGATCATTTTCCTTTCGATTTTATTTGGCGTGGCGGTGAGCCTCTTTTTGACAGCCCGGATCACAACGCCCATTCTGCAGGTCATGAGCGGCATCAAAAATATCACGGGCGGCGATCTCTCCACGAGACTTGAAATCCGTTCCAGGGATGAGGTCGGTGATCTTGCCAACCATGTTAATGAATTTATTCTGAAATTACAAGATATTATCAAAAGCATAAAAGAAAAGGCGAATACGCTGAGCGATGCATCGGACACCTTATCTTCACTGTCCGGACAATTGGCCGCCGAAGTCGAGGCGGTTTCGGAAAAATCAAACAATGTAACCCTTTCCGCAGACTCAATGAGCGGCAATATGGATAAAATCGCAGCCGCCATGACCCAGACCTCCCAAAACGTCAATCTTGTTTCCGAGGCGGCGAACGAGGTCACCTTGACCCTGAACGAAATTTCCGAAAAAACCGGCCATGCGAACAAAATTTCGCAAAAAGCCGTGGATCAGACCCAGAAAACCTCTCAAATGGTCGAAGCCCTGGGGATTGCGGCGACGGAGATCAATAAGGTCACAGACGTGATCTCGGAAATTTCAGATCAGACGAATCTCCTGGCCCTGAATGCGACCATTGAAGCCGCGCGGGCCGGGGAATCGGGAAAAGGTTTCGCCGTTGTGGCGAATGAAATCAAGGAATTGGCGAAACAAACCGCGGCGGCCACACTCAATATCAAAAATAAAATCGGCGAAATCCAGCAATCGACTTCCATCACGGTGACGGAAATTCAACTCACCTCTTCCATCATCAAGGATGTGAATGATATCGTGACTCTGATCGCGACCGCTGTATCCGAACAGCTTACCATTACCAGGGCGATTTCAGAAAACGTCAATCAGGCTTATATAGGCGTCACGGATGTGACGACCAATCTCTCGGAAAGTTCAGGCGCGGCCAAGGAGATCGCAACAGATATCGCGGTTGTCCACACCGCCGCGGAGAAGATTCTTGAGAGCAGCGTTCAGGTGAAACAGAGCGCCGAGAATCAGACCAAGCTATCCAGAAAACTTAAAGAGTTGGTTGAAATTTTTAAATTAGGATAACCCCGCCGCCAACCCCTCGCCGCGTTTTTTTATTCAGCTTTTTCTGAATAAAAAAAGTCTTGACATATTCGAACAGATGTTCCAAACTCGCGTTCTAAATGGCGCCCGAACGAAAACCAGGATTTTTTTGTAACTATTCAGTATGGCCTTGTTTCAGTGGCAAAAAGCCAAGAAGTTCCCGAAAAAAAAATAGGGAACGAACAAAACGGACTTTGCGCCATCTTGATGAATAGCTGCTGAATAAGTACGATTTTTTTTCAAGTTCAAGGAAGGCGAAAATTTTAACCACAGGAATACATAGACGTATTTCGAGGATTAGAATTTGAGCCTGACCCAGAAATTGGGAAAAAAGAGGGGGTTTCGTTCAGGCGCTAAATAACGGTTTTTGGAGGATGAATGGAAATAGGCCCAGGTCAGGGTGAAGACACAAAAACACGGCTCCTTCAGGCCGCAGGAGAGGCGTTCGCCCGGCTCGGTTTCAAAAACGCGACCATCCGGGAGATTTGTAAAGAGGCCGGAGCCCATGTGGGCGCGGTGAATTATCATTTTAGAGACAAAGAGGGACTCTATGAGTCGGTCTTTGTCTACTCCTTTGAGTCCGCCGTGAAAAAATACCCGCCAGACTTGGACATAGAACCTTGCGCCTCGCCAGAAGAGAGACTCCGGACCTTTATCCGTTCCTTTTTATTACGAATGATGGGCGAAGGATTTCCTGCATGGCATGGGAAACTCATGGCGCAGGAGATAGCAAACCCCACGGGTCTCATGAGACAGCTCATCCAAACCTCTATCCGGCCCCTCATGGAGTATCTCTGCGGAATCATTAAGGAGCTGATAAGGGAGAGATCCGAAACACCGGAGGAGACCCATGCAATTTTCAATTGCGCCATGAGCATCGTGGGTCAGTGTCTGCACCATTTCAAGGGAAAGCACATTATCGAAGCGATCTGCCCCAAGGGGTATGATCCTGATGATATCGAGAAAATAACCGATCACATCACCCGCTTCTCCCTCGGGGGAATCGAGGCGATGACCAAACGATAAATATAAAACGAGGTCAAACACATGGAATCCAAAATCGCAAACGCCCTGGAACTCACATACGGGCCGGTCTCCGTGATTCTCACGGAGGAAAAACCCGATAAGGCCATCTCTTTCACCAAAGGCCGGTGGGGCTGTGTTATGTTCATGTTCGCCAATGCGGCCAAAGGAAAAACCGCCGTCTTTGACAAAGAAACCTATGGATGCTGGGGTGGAGGCGTGGGGCTAGGGTTTGGAAATGCCTATGAGCACTTTCCAGGCGGCGAGGCGTGTTTCACCCATTTTCTTTCCTCTGGCAACCACGCGTGGGAAAAGGGCCGCGCTGTCGCCAGCACACTCGAAGGAAAAGCGGGCAAAGAGTTTACGGAGAACTTTCTTCAGGGAGAGGCCTATGTCAAAACCCCGCAACTGGTGGAGCGCTTTTTGAAAGAGCTACCCATCATGGAGCACGGCTCTCGATATGTGGTGTTCAAGCCCCTTTCAGAAACGGACCCTGCCATTGAAAAAATCAAAACCGTGGTGATGGTGGCCAATCCGGACCAGATTTCGGCTTTGGTGGTCCTCGCCAATTACGCTCAAGGTGGCATGGAAAACGTCGTCGTTCCTTGGGCCGCCGGGTGTCAGACCATCGGTATTATTCCTTTTAAAGAAAATGAAGGGAAACGGCCACGGGCGGTATTGGGACTCACGGACATCTCGGCAAGGAAATACGTAAGACCGCTGATCGGAAGCGACGGCTTTACCTTCGCCATGCCCTACTCTCTCTTCCTGGAGATGGAAGAGAGCGTTGAAGAAAGTTTTTTAAACCGTCATACCTGGCGATCGATTCTTAAGGAAAAAATATGAAAAAATGGTACTTTCTGGAGGTTTTAGGAATGCAATCAGTGACACAAAAAAAGACTCAGACGATTTACCGAACCCTTCTGATGATCCTTTGCGGTCTTCTATTGTTATCAGGCTGTAAGAAAGGGGAGGGGGGGCCGCCGGTCTCCCAGACGCCTCAGATCCCAGAGGTTGGTTTTATCGTTGTGGAACCCAAGCCGGTTGAGCTGACAACCGAACTGCCTGGCCGCATTTCCGCATCGCTCATGGCCGAAATCCGGCCCCAGGTGAACGGTATTATCCAGAAGCGGTTGTTCGAGGAGGGCTCCGATGTGAAGGCCGGGCAGCTCCTCTACCAGCTCGACCCCGCTTCTTTCGAGGCGGTCCATGCGTCGGCCAAGGCTTCTCTTGAACGG
>JAGVHJ010000527.1 GCA_020056645.1 Desulfobacterales bacterium | reverse complement strand
TATGAATGGCTCACTCAGCCCGAAAATATCGACCCCATGACACTTTATTTTTTCGTAACTATTCAGTATGGCCTTGTTTTAGTGGCAAAACGGGCTTTTGGCCATCTTGATGAATAGCCGCTGAATCGTTACATTTTTTCTTCCAACCCCTTGTCATTTTTAAACCAGGAGATGCAGCATGAAAAAGATCGTTTTCTTTCTTGTCGGATGGTTCCTGAGTCTCAATGCCTTTGCGGAAAACGGCGTATCAACAAGTGAAATCATCCTGGGACAGACCGCCGCCCTCACCGGCCCGGCGGAACAGCTGGGAAATGGCATGAAAGCAGGGCTCACGGCTTGTTTCGACGCCGTGAACGAAAAAGGCGGCGTCAACGGAAGAAAGGTCCGGCTCGTCTCTCTGGACGATGGCTATGAACCGGAAAAGGCCATCGCCAACACCTATGAATTGATCCAAAAAGAGAAGGTCTTCATGCTCATCGGCGCGGTGGGAACCCCCACCGCCAACGCGGTTTTGCCGATCATCGATCAGGAAAAGATTCCTTTCTTCGCCCCCTTCACCGGCGCGGAATCCTTACGAACCCCTTTCCAGAAGCATGTCATCAATATCCGGGGCAGTTACTACCAGGAGATGAACGCCATCGCCGCCTATCTGACCGAGACGAGAAACATGAAGAACATCGCCTGTCTCTATCAAAACGACAGCTATGGCATGGCGGGGCTTGCGGGCATTGAAAACGCGTTGAAGAAAAAAAATATGAGCCTCTCGGCAAAGGGAAGTTATGAGCGGAACACCATCGCCATTAAAAGCGCCCTCATGGAAATCAAGCGGGCCGAGCCCGAGGCGGTCGTCATGGTCGGGGCCTATAAGCCTTGTGCTGAGTTCATCAAGCTCGCTAAAAAGGTCGGAATGAAAGAGACCCTTTATTGTAATATCTCTTTTGTGGGGACCGACGCTCTCCGGAAGGAACTGGGAGATGCGGGCGATGGCGTGATGATCTCCCAGGTGGTGCGCTTTCCCTGGGATGAAAGGGTGGCGCTGGTAAAGGAGTATCAGGCTGACATGAAAAAATTTCAGCCAGCGTGGCCAGTTGGCTTTGTATCTCTGGAGGGATACATGGCGGGGAGGCTCTTCCTGGAGGCTCTATCAGCCGCCAAGGGCGACCTGAGCCGGCAGAGTTTCATCGACACCATTGAAAAACAAGGTTCTTTTGATATCGGGGGCATTCCCCTCTCCTTCTCCCCCGAAGACCATCAAGGGCTGGATGAGATCTATCTGACTGTCATTAAAAACGGCGAAATCCACCAACTGGAAAAATAGAGGATTCATGAAGGAGAAGGGAAGCGCCACATTGCGGCGGAAATTGGTGATCAGTTTCCTTCTATTGGCCCTTATCACGGGAATTTCAGGCGGAGCGGGGATTTTAGGCCTCTCCTGGATTCAGAAGAATTCAGCGGGCGCCCTGTCGGATATGAACGCCTACCTGGGCGCCTTTTCTCGACAGACCCGTCAGGTGATGACCGTCCGTTCATTTATTTCCTTGATTCAAACAAAGAAGAGCGCCGCAGAAATAGAGGCTCTTCGTTCCCAGATGGATCTTTTGACCCATGACGCCCTCAAATCCGGTGAAGCGCACCCGGAGGCGTTGATGAGGGATGTGGAGAAACTGCTGGCCCATCGATCCGCCTATCTTCGCGCACAAGAGAGCCTTCGGACTCTCGGGGACAAAACCCAGACCGTTTCCGATGACATCAACCGGCTTTCCATTGATATTGTAGACACCGCGGAGTTTGATTCCGCCATGATGATAGAGGGCTCCATGGGAGCTAATAAGGAGGGGTGCGCCAGATTGTCCTCAGCGATCAAAAGCGCCATCGCCAGGGTCAAATCGGGCTTGGTCGTGCAGGGGGAGTGCTCTAAACTGGACACCCTGGTCCATAAAGCGCTTCTGGCCGAAACGGCTGCATCGGTCCGATATGCAGCCACGGAAATAGCAAGCCTTATCTTGGGTGTGAAATCAACAATCTCGACATTGCCTGAGAACGATGCCGCAAAAGCCATCGACGCCGAACTGGGGCGCGTGGCAGAAGCAGCCGATGCCTTGATGAATAGCAAGATCACCGGACTCTCTTCGGCGATGGACCAGGAAAAATTGAAAGAGACGATGGGGGCTTTGAGGAAGAGGTGGGCGCTCCATATGGAAAAGATCACCGCTTTATCCGCAGGGTTTGTGGATGATTCGGAATTCGACGCGGCCAACACCATCGAGGCTGTCCAGGCGGAGATCAAGTCGAATTTTAAACGCACGACAGAGGCCACCCAGGGTGCGATGGCGTTGATCAAGGCATCTCTCTCCATCAGCGTCACCATCACGGAGATCGGCGGAAAAATCAAAGACGCGCTTGCCGCCCGAGACCTTCCCACCTTGAACCTGATCCGGAGCGATCTGGAAATGCTTTTTGCAAAGGCCTTGACCCATTTGACAAAAACCTCCGGCGATCAGGCGACCCAATCGGCCCCGGTTTTAATCGGAAAGCTGAAAACATGCGTCGAGCAGCTCATCGCTGGCAAAAAGGAGATGGTCGCGGCGGAGAACGATTTTAACAGCGTCAGCCTCGTGATCGCGGATCAGCTGAACCAGAGCGATCAGAAGCTGATCGCCTCATCGGCTCAGGTCACGTTTCAGGCGGAAAAAACCATCCATGGCGTCACCCAGGCGATCAACAATTGGATTTTTTTCCTGGTATTGATTGTTATTCTTGCCTTCTTGGCCGCCCTCACCATCGGCATGATTATTTCAGGAAAGATTGTCTCGCCCATTCAAAAGGCGGTGAGTATGCTGAAGGATATCGCGGGAGGTGAAGGGAACCTGACGGCCCGGATGAGCGTCAAGAGCGCCGATGAAATCGGAGAGCTGGCCAAATGGTTCAATATATTCATCGAAAATATTCAGACCATGGTCAAGAGTATTGTGGAAACGGCCCGAACCCTTCATCTCTCCTCGAGGGAGCTCTCTGATTTTACGGAACAGTTGAAAGGAATCGCAGGCGATCTTTCCAGAAAGTCGCACGCCGTTTCATCGGCTTCCGCCGCCATGACGGAAAATATCAGTTCCGCCGCGACCGCCATGGAACAATCCTCCAAGGGATTGAACGTGGCTGCTGCGTCGACGGAGGAGATCACGGCCACCCTGAACGACATGGTCCGGAATACCGACTCCGCCTTCTCCACTTCCCAAAACGCCGTGATCCAATCGCAAAACACGACCGACAAGATGAATGAACTCGGCCAGGCGGCCCAGGCCATCTCCAAGGTGACCGACACCATTTACGATATCTCGGACCAGACCAATCTTCTTGCGCTGAACGCCACCATCGAGGCCGCAAGGGCGGGAGAGGCTGGAAAAGGGTTCGCGGTCGTGGCCGGAGAGATTAAGGAGCTCGCCAGGGAGACCGCCAACGCCACGGAAGAGATCAACCGGCTGATTGCAGGAATTCAAGGCTCAACCCAAAAGGTCGTCACCGAAATCGCGGAAACATCCACGCTGATCACAACCGTCAATGACACGATTTCCATCATCGCGACCGCCATGGAGGAGCAGTCCATGGTGACAGGCGAGATCGCAACCAGCGTCACCCAGGCCGCCTCGGGGATCAGCGAAATCAATAAATCGGTTTCCAGTAATTCGATGATCGCTGGCGATATTTCAAAGGAGATTTCAGAGGTGAACGAGGCCGCCAATCGGATCGCAGAGAGCATCGGGCAGGCGGATGCGAATGTTAAAAAAATATCCGCCATGGCAGGCAATTTAACCGGGCTGACGGGAAAATTCGTTATTTGAATCGGAAATGGAGAAGCGGGCTACTGATGAATAAGGAATTTCCATGAAAAAATATGGTGTTGGCCTCGTGTCGCTTCTCATTTTTCTGGCCGTATATTTCACGGTCAAAGATCCTGTTGTTGTAACCCCTCTATCCGCGTGGGAGTCAGGAACCCATTCGAGCCCTGAAGCAGAGAAGCGCGGCCTCATTCCTGAGAAGAGATCCGGAGAGAAAATAATAAAAGCGGCGCGTCTTCTTCAAACAACAGGAGAATCGCGCCTCGACAAGATAGAGGAGCCCCCTGGTATGGAAGAGCCGGATCGGGCTCATCTCATCACCGCTTACCGGGAAAAACATTCACGGATCAAAAAGGAGCTTGAGGAGCAGGGGTTCGACTTCGAGGCCCTGTCAGAGGAGCTCCGGCTTAAATTGAAGAGGTCTGAAAACGGAAAAGTCCAAGAGGAGGAGATCCTCTCCCTTCTGCCCGTAAAGGTTAGAGACGATTTCAGGGAGATGATGCTCCTCCTGAGAAAGATCATGGAAACAGAGAGGGGGTGATCTCCTTTTCGAATGGTTTCAGGAGAGCCCCATACCCCTCTTTTTCCATCGCTTCTTTTGGGATGAACCGCAAGGAGGCCGAATTGATACAATACCTGAGTCCGGTGGGAGGCGGCCCGTCTGGAAACAAATGGCCCAGGTGGGAATCTGCTTTTCTGCTTCTCACTTCCGTTCGAGACAAGAAGAGGGAAAGGTCCTCTTTTTCAACAATGGCCTCCGGTTCAATGGGTTTCACAAAACTTGGCCAGCCTGTTCCGGAATCGAATTTGTCAAGGGAGCTGAAAAGGGGCTCGCCCGAGACGATATCCACGTAAATTCCCTCCTTCTTGTTGTTCCAAAATGCGTTGTCAAAGGGTCTCTCCGTGCCATTTTCGCATACGACGTGGTACTGAAGGGGCGATAACCTTTTTTTCCGAGCATCCATGGAAGGCGTTTCAGGATTAGAAGAGAAGGCGGTGTCCGGATGATCTGGTCCTTTTTCTCCCCAGACCTGTTGCAGAAAAACCTCCCGGCCTGAGCCATTCCGGTAACGTTCATATTGCAAGGGATTCTTCTTGTGATACTCTTGGTGGTGCTCCTCCGCCGGATAAAACCGGTTCAGGGGAAGAATTTCGGTCACGATGGGCTTTCCAAAAAGGCCTGATTGATTCAATTCGTGTTTCACTTCAAGAGCGACTTTTTTTTGGGTTTCATCGCCATAGAAAATCGCCGTGCGATACTGATCTCCCCGGTCTGCGAACTGGCCTCCGCCATCGGTGGGATCAACATGCCTGAAAAAATGTTCCACCAGTTTTCGATAGGTGACTTTCTGGGGATCGAACCTGACTTGAACCGCTTCCAGGTGTCCGGTCCCTCCTTTACAAACCGCTTCGTAGGTGGGATTCGCCGTCGTTCCACCGGTATAACCGGAAACGGATCGGGTCACCCCATCAATCGTCTCAAAGTCGCTCGCCACGCACCAGAAACATCCACCAGCGAAGATGGCTGTCTCAAATGGGGAATGAATGTTTGTCATAACGTTTTCTCCTTTATAGATAGCGTCTGGCGGGGTGGGAGAGTCGAAGCCGGTCAGCAGAACGGCAAACAATGCCACCCCTCCTGAAAGAAGTCGTGTTTTCATACCTATCCTCATCAAAAAATCGTTCAATTTTTATATCAAATCATATCCCGGTTGATTTTTTTGTTTTTAGCGCCTATATTCATTTCTATGCAAGGTTACTGCCATGCGATTGTTTTTAATGACCACCTTTGACAAACCGGTGATATTTCCTTTTCAGGCATGAATTTTGAATTTGAAAGATGCGGAGCGTTCGGAAGAGTATAGAAACGCTGATCTTGTTAAGGCGTTATGAAAAGATCGGTCGGCCCGATTCAGATGGCAGGTCAAAAAGAGGAAAAACCATGAGAAAAATAGTGCTTTTTGTATTTAACGGAGATCCGATCTGTTTTATTCATGTTCTTTTAAATGCGATTGATTTTGCGGAAAAAGGGTATGAGGTCAAAACCGTTGTCGAAGGGTCGGCCACGGCCCTTCTTCCGGAGCTGGCGAAGGCGGGGCACCCTCTTCACAGACTCTGGGAAAAAGCCAAGGATATGAACGTTATTGAAGGCGTTTGCAAGGCCTGCGCTCATAAAATGGGGACAACCCAATCCGTTTTGGACCAGGGGCTTCCGCTTCTTGACGACATGTCCGGGCACCCATCCATGTCGGCATTCAGGGAGACGGGATGGGAGATCATCACCTTTTAGACGTGTATTCAATGGTAATGGAGAAAGATTTAATTAAAAAACCATCAGTAAAAGGAGAGTAAAAAATGGCGCAAAAGCTTGCTGTTTTCAAATGCGGCGTGTGTGGAAATATAGTGGAAGTCATGCATCAGGGCGCGGGTGTTCTTGTATGCTGCGGAAAGGATATGCTCATCATGGCCGAGAATACAGTGGACGCAGCCAAGGAGAAACATGTTCCGGTCATAGAAATGATCGAAGGCGGCGTTAAGGTCAAGGTCGGGGAGGTCGCCCATCCCATGGAGGAAAAGCACTACATTGAATGGATCGAAATTATCGCGGGAGATAATGTCTATCAGCAATATCTTAACCCCGGAGACAAGCCGGAAGCCGTCTTCAAAATCGATGCGGCCTCCGTTACCGCGAGGGAGTATTGTAACCTTCACGGTCACTGGAAGAAATAGGGCCTGATAAAACGGCGACCCCGGTATCGATCGAAGCCATTTGGGAGTTTTTTCAGATGGCTTCCCGTCATTCGAGAAGAAAGCGTCTCAAGAGAAGCATGTTTTAGTTGCGATCCGACTCATAAAAACCAATGGCGTCCGTGAATCGATCTAAAAAAACGGGCGGTATCCTTCAGTCAATCAACGAGGATAAGGGCAAGAGGGAAGGCATGGGAAAACACCTGGTTCTTGCTGGGAGTGGTCACGCGCATCTTTTTATCCTTTCGAATCTTGGTAAAATCCGGGAGCGGGGCCATCAGGTGACGGTTGTCAGCCCTTCCGATTTCTACTACCATCCAGGAATGGGCCCCGGTGTGCTGGGCGGGTCCCATCGGCTCGACGCCATTCGATTCGCCACACGGCATGCAGTTGAAAAAAACGGCGGCCGTTTCATCTCTGGTTATATCAAAAAGGCCGACCCTCAACAGAGAATTGTTATCCTCGACACCGGCGAGTCCATCTCCTATGACGCGATCTCCTTTTGCGTGGGCAGCAGGGTGCCCCGGGATATTCTCATTGAGGAGGGGGAAGCTATCGTACCGATAAAGCCTATCGAAAATCTTCTACGAGCCAGGGCAATTCTTCTAAACCTCCTTTCAACTTCAGAAAAACCGGTCGTCGCTTCCGTGGTGGGCGGCGGGCCATCCGCCTGCGAAATCGCTGGAAACCTGTTTCAGGCGGCGAAGCGTCATGGCGGGCAATCTCTACTCATCCATCTTTTCGCCGGACAGATGCTCTTGGAACGGTTTCCGGATAGGGGCAGGGGAGTCGTTCGCCAAATTCTTGCCGGTCGCGGCATTGAGATCGTGGAGAATAGTTATGTTACGGAGGTAAAGCAGGATGCCGTGATCCTCGATCCCAATCAGAACTGGCCCTCCGACTTGACCCTGATTGCAAGCGGTTTGAAACCCGTGCCGATCTTCAAGAGGTCCGGACTGACCATCGGGCCGGAGGGAGCCCTGCCCGTAAGCTGTTTTCTTCAAAATCCGGAGCACCCAGAGATTTTCGGCGGCGGCGATTGCATTTATTTAGAGAAGGGGGGTGTTGATAAAGTTTGGATTGGCGCCATGCGTCAGGGAAGGGTTCTCTTCCACAACCTAATGGCTTTCATGGAGGGTCGGCCTCTCAAGCCTTTTGATCCAATGGGAAATGATCTCCTCGCACTCAACCTGGGAGATAAAACAGGCCTTCTCATGGGAAAGAATCGAATTTACCATGGATACATCGCCTTCCTGGTCAAAGAGTTTTTCGACAAGCGCTTCATGCGGACCTTCAAGGCCATGAAATAATCGCCTGAAGGATTTTTTTTCGTACCGCCCACCTGAAATCTGAAACCCAAAAATCGTGTTTCAAGATCACTTGTGTCTCACCTTTCGATACACTCGATCGCCCCCCATCCTATCCGAGAAGATAATTGCAAAATAAAAGAGAGTGGGATCGCTTCTCGTTACGAGGCAGAGCCTCGTAACCAGGAACCAAACCCCATTTGTCCAGATTTTTAAAATCTGGCCCC
>JAGVHJ010000027.1 GCA_020056645.1 Desulfobacterales bacterium | reverse complement strand
GAGCTATCTGAAAAAGCTCCGATAGGGAGATCCCTGCTGGAAGGCTCATTTCAGGCTGGGTCCGGAGAATATTTTTCAGGAGTCCCGCGATGGTCATCATGGAAAGGGCCTTTTGATGGTTATCCGGTGCCTTATTAAGGGTTTTCCAGGCGTTGTCGATGTGGTTCAGCGCCTTCTCCCTGTTGCCGGACAGAAGATGAAGACGCGCCAGATTGATATATACCCCTGCCAGTAGCGATGGCGTAGAGGCCTCTTTCAAACGAAGGCACTCCTCATACATGAGGGCGGCTGACTCGAAATCCCCTTCGGATGCGGAAAAATTTCCAAGGTTGTTCATGACATGGATCAGTACGGTGGGATTCTTGGCCTTTTTTGCGGCTTCAAGGGCTTTTTCAAAATGGCCGGAGGCGGTTTCCCCTTTCCCAAGGGAGAAAAGGAGATCCCCAAGGGTGCAATAATATAGGGCCTTCCTTGAATCATCCGTTGTCTTTTCAGCAACGGGAATATTTTCCGTGAGAATCGACAGGGCGGATTGATGCCGTCCCAAGGCTTGATATGCATGGGACAAATGGATGAGGGTGTCAAGGAAAAGAGGCTCTGATTGGGGGACTTGGGAAGAGGAGAGAAGAGTTTTCCACTCCAAAATGGCTTTGGCGTGTTGGCCCTTCTGATAATGCCCAAGCCCCCGTGAGAAAATCGCCTGGTCGTTCTGGGGTGGGTCAAGCGTCGGGCCAATAGGCCCTTCTTTGGCCATCGATTCAATGCCCGTTATCAATATCAGGCCAAGGATGAGTATCATGAACGTGCCAACGGTGAATCTGACGGTTTTCAAACGGGTCGCCTCCCTATTATAGTGTGTTGCCGTAAACCGCTCCGGCTTATTCCAATTCGCATTCAAAGCGATACCCTCGTTGTTCGCGTCGTCGGCTCCTCGACGTGTTCCATATACCTCTCCGGGGCCTCCTCCTTGGTATCATCTTGAATGCAAAGTGGAATTAATAGCCAATAACCACTTGAAAATAGATCCCGTCGTCCTGGAGGTTATACTCCGTATATTCATCGACCTCCCGGATGGCTTTTCCCCAGCAGAGATCGGCCCGGAAATTATCTCCCACCATGAAGCGCATGGCGCTCCCCAGGCTGAAAAGGCTCTTCATATCTGAAAAACCGGCGTCGTTATCCCAACATTTTCCGAAATCGATAAAGGGAATTCCCATCACCGATAAGGGACGCTTCAGGTAGGGCAGCCGGAGGTCTCCGAGAGGCACACGCCATTCGATTGTGGTGTTGAGGCCGTTATCTCCGGAAGATTCTCCTTCCCGGTAACCCCGGACACTGGTGGCTCCGCCGATGGAAAATTTTTCAAAAGATAAAAGCGGCTCACCCGTCAGCTGCATGCTCATGCGGGTCGACAGGGTGCTTGCGAACCAGGGCAGTCTCATCAGCCACTCTCCCTCTCCCAGCCAGGCGAAAAATTCAACATCGGGTTCCTCCTCGGATGTGGAGGCGTTCAGCAGGGGAACGCCCTTGCTGAACCGGGACCGGGCCGCCAGAATATGGAATCCCTTTCGAAAAATGGCTTCCAGATAAAAACGAATAGCCGTGATCCGCACCTTGCCGTTCTCCGAGCCTGGAAACAGATCGATGGGCTCATCGGAAAATACAATCCGGTTTTCAGTTGTGGAAAGGGTGACGCCCATCAGGAGATCCTTTTCCTTGCGCTTGACCAGGGGATAGCGAAAATCGAGGGTGTAGGCATCGGTCTCGCTTTCAATATCGAGAACCCGGAACGGCTTTTCCATCAGTTTTCCTACGGCGTGGTCGAATTTCAGAGTGAGTTTCGCGTCACGGGGGGTTATGGGGGTTTCATAATAGGCGCCGTACCGGTCATGACCTTCGGTGAGAAGGTAGGCTTCCGCATGAAGGGCGTCTCCCCGGCCTGTGAGGTTGATGTGGTCCAGGGCGATCATGGTGTTGTTCGATCCCGTGGAGGGGGAGTTGTGATTGTTGAATAAGGTTTTGACTTTATAAGGACTGGCTTCTTCAACCGTTACGTCCATGACCGCTTCTCCTGGAGTCATACCGGGCTTGATTCGGGCCTGAATGGATTCAATTCTGGGATCGGTTTTCATGATACGCAGCTGTTGCTGCATGGTGTAAATGTTCAGGGGCTTCTTGCCATTCTCCATGGCAAGGGAAAGGCGATCGGAGATATAATCGCGGTGGAGTCTCCGGTTTCCCCGCACATGGATGTCCGAAAGCCTCCCCTCGACGATGGAGAGCCGGATTCGTCCTTTTTCAACCTGCTGATCGGGTATCTCGACTCCAGAATTAATATATCCGTGGGCCACATAGTAATTGGTGAGAATGGTTTTGACTTCCAAAAGTTCATCCAGGGTGATTTCACGGTGCTGATAGCTGGCGACCACATCAGTGAGCTCCTGGGATGAAAAAATGGTATTTCCCATCAGCTCGAACGCTTCTACAAACACCTTGTCGAGGTAGTATAGCTTTTTGCCGCCGGATGTTGTTTCCGAACTCTCCGCCTTAACCGTTCCGGCAAGAAAGAGGATGAAGCCGGTCAATCCAATTAACCATGAGATTCTAAACATAACCGTTTTCCTGATCCGAAGGAAGTGGACACGATGTCTAAGAGATTTGGAAAATACCACTATACCCAATTTGACGTTGTTTTGGTTATTTTCAGTTCAGAATAAATATTCGCCTCCGGTGGCCCTGCCGGGAGCCAACCTTTTGAAAAGGTTGACAAACATATTTTTCAGCCGCTTTTAGAAATAGGCGTCGATGTCATCTGATCTATCTTTAACTCGATGTTCAAGTTTTTGTTAATTTCCCCAACTCCGGCGTTGGAAAAAAAATTTTGATCCTCGAAATATCTCATCTATTCCTGCGGGCAAAATTTATTTCCGCCTTTGATTTGAACAAATTTCCTAAAAACTTGAAAATCGAGTTTAAGCCTCCAATTTTCAACCCTATTTGTCCAGATTTTTAAAATCTGGCCGCCAAGGCATGAATGAATGGTCTTTCAATCATTTCTTTTTTCCTAAAACTTTAGTCAAAAGAGAGGCTCCCGGTGATTCAATCGATTGCCGGACAAGGACAATTGTTATCGATGCCTCTTTCGATGGTTGGTGTTGTAGGACTTTTTGTTCCGGGATCTCTGGAAATCAAGGCCGCCGAATTCTCTATAGCTTCAATCACCACGGGCGGGCTCGCCTGCCAGTCGTTTATAGCGGTGGGATAAGCGTCCCGGCTTTCCACAGAGACTCGGCTCACCTTTTGGCCGATACGGGCCGAGCAATCCTTGGCCATCCATTTCTGGGACTCCCTGATCTTGCCAACCGATGCGGCGGCCTTTGCCGCGTCGCCATCGCTTTCCGATTCCTCGCCCTCATCTCCTCCGGATGAATCCTCGCCGCCAGGGCTGCTTGCGGTATCTGTACCCGCCGCTGAGCTGATTTGATCCCTGACCGCGTCGGCGGCCTCATCGGATATGGGGAGATCTGACCGGAAAGTAATTTTTACCGAGCCGGGTTCTCCGGATAGGGAGTTTGCCTGAACGAGCGTGTCGGAAGAGCTATCATAGGCGCCGGCGTTCATCCGGATCGACCCGCCCTTTCCTGCGTCGGCGTTGGCCAAGATCTGGCTGGATGATATGGAAATTAGTTCCGATGAGATTTCTATCTGACCGGCGTCGAATTCGGATTGAAGGGAGTTCGCCGTTATCAGGCCATTTTGCAGGAGAACCTCCTGTTTCATATCTATCTCAATGAAGCCGGAATGGGCTTCGATAACGCTTTTTTCTAAGATCAGTTTTTCTCCCCGGATATGGATTTCACCCTCGTCGCTCTCTATCCGGGAGTGTTCGTCGAAGATCACCGTACCGAAACGGGTTGCTCCGGCGTCAACCAGCGCCCCATCCTCCAGAGAGACCTCTCCTGCCTGAACCGCTGTCAGATGGATCTCTCCTTGGGGGGCGCTTAATTGGCTCGCTGCGGTTAGGGTGTTTGCGGAAATCGCATAGGATCCTTTTTCGCAAAAGATGTCGCCAGCCATGATGGCGATGGTCCTGCCTGAAGGTGTTTCGATG
>JAGVHJ010000195.1 GCA_020056645.1 Desulfobacterales bacterium | reverse complement strand
TCCTGTGGTCAAAATTTTTTTCCGCCTTGGATTTGAACAAATTTCCTAAAAACTTGAAAATCGAGTTAAAGGAAGCGTTGGCCTCCTGGATCAGGAGGCCAATTATCCCGCTTGCTCTCGCCTTGCTGACAGGTATTTTCATAGGCGAAGAAATGGCCATTCCCACGGGATATTCCCTCTCTTTTCTGATTCTCTCCGCCACTCTTTGCCTTCTCCTGACAATATGCAGGAAACCCGTTATATGGGCGTTCCTTCTCCTTTTTTTCTCCATCGGGATCCTTGGAATCAATACAAAAAACAATCCCTGTCTTCCGGACAACCACGTCACCCGGTTCGCCACTGGCGAGCGCTACGCCATCACCGGCAGGGTGATTGAAATCATTCGAAAAACAAATCAAAGAATCACCTGTATTCTGGACGCTGAAACCTTCCAAAAAGAGCTTTCCCCATTCAACGTAACCGGAAAGATCCGAATGACCCTTGTGAATAGCGGAGAAAATTTCTTTATGGGAGACCGGATACGCATCACTGGAAAACCAACCACCCTTCGTAATTTCCAGAACCCAGGTCGTTTCGACTATCAACGGTTCATGGCGTTCCAGGGAGTATGGGTGACCGCATCGATCAAGGAGGGCTCCCTATCCATTCTTGAAAAAGAACCCAATAATGGTATTTCAAATATTGTTGAGAAGGCGAGACGGCATATAGGGACAATCATCTCCAAACAAAGAGGCGCGGAAGATGAAAAAAACGTCCTGAAAGCCCTGATAACTGGAGAACGGCAATCGATCTCACCCGACTTAACGGACAAATTTAACCGGACGGGCGCAGGACATATCCTTTCCATCTCAGGCCTTCATGTGGGAATCGTTGCATCCTTTTCATTTTTTCTCTTCAAATGGATACTCTCCTTCTTCTCTTTTCTTTTATGGCGGGCGTGGAGCCGGAAAGGAGCGGCCCTCCTCTCCTTGTTTCCGGTTTTAGGTTACGGCCTTATCTCCGGCATGTCCCATTCCACGGAGCGGGCCGTCATCATGGTATGGGTTTTTCTCTTTTCTCTTCTTGTGGAACGGGAGCAGGATATACTAAACACCCTCGCTCTCGCCGCTCTCGTAATTCTGCTGGTAACGCCCCAGGCTCTCTTTTCCATATCCTTCCAACTCTCTTTCATGGCGGTTTTCTCGATTATCGTTGGTTTGAATTCAATTAGCTGGAAAAAAAATGAAAAAGAGGAGCGTTTTAAACGGAGGATGTTTCGAAAATTTTTCATCTTCTTGATGGTCTCATTTTTCGCAATCACCGGCACCCTCCCCCTTTCCATCTATCACTTCAACCAGACATCCACAATCGGACTCATAACGAATCTGTTTCTCGTTCCCCTCTTTGGATTCACCGTGATCCCCTTGGGACTTATCGCCATCGGCTTCATGCCGTTTTTCCCCCTTCTCTCGGAGATCCTGATCCAGATGGCTCTCTGGTTTCTTCGTATCGGAATCGAATTCATCAATTTTACGGGGGAGTTCTCTTTTGCGGCCATCACAACCATCGCCCCGACCCCATTCGCCATTGTTTGCTATTATGTGATCTACTTCTCTGTTTTGAGACTCACAAAAGAGAGTATGGCCACCCATGGGGAAGGAAAGAAATCCACCCAAAGAGACAAGCGCGATCAACGGAAAATGGTATCGGGCGTGATGATTACCGCTACTCTTCTTTTAATCATACATATGGGATTCCTTTTTCACGAAAGGTTTTACACAAAGACCCTCCGTTTGACCGCCATCGATGTGGGCCAGGGGAGCGCCACCCTTGTTCAGTTCCCCTATGGGACGACCATGCTCATAGACGGTGGAGGCTTTGCAGACAACGCGATATTTGACGTAGGCAAAAACGTCATCGCGCCGTTACTTCTCAAGAAGCATATCAAGACCATCGACCTGATGATCCTTACCCATCCGGAAAGCGATCATCTGAATGGTCTTCTTCATATTCTCGACCAGTTCAAAGTCAACCGTTTGATCACAACGGATGACGCCAAAGAGACTTTTGGGTTCATGGAACTTAAGCGGATCATCCAGCAGCGGGGTGTTCCCCATGCGGCCTTTGTTGAGAATGATCGGAAAAGGATCATCAATGGTGTGGAGATACAACTCCTCCATCCCCCCTGTGATACCGGTCAGCCATCACTCAGAGAGGAAACGCCATCGTCCAACAACCGCTCCATTGTCACACGCCTCTCTTTCAGAGAGATCTCTTTTCTTCTTCCCGGCGATATCATGAAATCGGCGGAAAAGGATATGGTCGCCGCTTACGGAGATGACCTGAAGAGTTCCGTCCTATTCATTCCCCATCATGGCAGCGGCACATCCAGCAGTCAATCCTTCCTGGATGCGGTATCTCCAAAAATCGCCATTATTTCCGTAGGATGGAGGAACCGGTTTCGAATGCCGTCCAAGGCCGTTTTAAAACGTGTTGAAGCACTCGGCTGCCGGGTCTACAGAACTGATAAAAACGGCGCAATCCAGCTTGAGACAGACGGAAAAAACCTGGCCGTTCATCCGTATCACCCGAGCCCTTCTTCCGAAAAAAATACTGCTCTTGAAAGATGATCGTGGTATCGACGATATGATCTGGTCCAATAGCATCAAGACGGATGTGATCCTGGTGAAGCCATCTACAAAACACACAGTAGTTGTTTTATCGGATCTCTGAGTGGTCAGGACCGTTAAAGGAAAAAGTAGAAAGAATATCTTTCGAGTATAAATCCGCCCACCGTGTTAGGTGGGCCTTAAGCGCCGGATAGGAGATGAAAATCATCATGTCTTTGACCCATCTTTTATACCGGTCGCTTTGTGGATCGATATTTAAAATGCTCCCATAAAAAGTTGAAGCTCCCAGCAGATTAATGACAATCGTTCCCATGCCGTAAATGATGCCCCGGACCTCGTCATTCGCCTGATTATCAGGGAGACGGTATGCTTCCTGTGTGCTGGTGACGATTGCAAGCAGGTGACGGGTGCCTGGAAAATCTTCGAGATTGTTGACCTGGGCCACATTCTGCATGCAGACGCTGAAGCCCTGGGGATGGGTCCAAAAATAGTCCACGACGCTTTCAATTAAAAAGGAGAGGCTCCCCTGCATGGATTCGTCGTTCATCTCGATCGTTATGTGTTTCACAAAAAAGGAGAGTTCCTCAAAAATTTCTCCCATCACCGCTTCAAACAAATCCGCCTTTGTCGGGAAGTAGTGATAGAGAAGCGTGAAATCAAAATCACCGGCCTCGCCAATCATGCGAATGCTGGCCGCATTGTATGGGGTCCTTCCAAAAATAGACCGGGCCACCTCCAGGATACGGGCCCTGCTGATGTCCCCTTTAGTCGAAGGGGGGGGGCCTTTGGCCGCCAGATATTTCCCAGAATTTATTGCTTGGATTTTTTTGCGTTTTCCGAACGACTGGCGGGATGGGTGAAGATCTGGAAAAAGCAGCGCCTTGAGAGGCGGATAAAAAATCAGCATCAAGCTCTCCTTGATGAACCGGCGGTACACGGTCTCATCTGAATCCATACAGAGCGCTTGTCTGAAAAGCGCCGGACTTCCCAGATAATTGGCGATAACGATCTGAAACGCCGCGATCCACATGGTCACCTGCTTCCGGGTAGCACGAAAGGCTTTATTCAGGCTGAAGAGAGAATAAATCGTTTCATTGTATTTTCGAAAATAGGAAAAACCGTCAGTCATTGCATCGATATTTACGGTTTCACCAATATTTAACATCATCACCTTCAGGATATCGGGTTTTTTGAATCCGAAATCAAGGAGCCGATCAATGGCTTCCGATAAATCCTCCTTTAGAGGCTTTTGGCCAAGGCCCCCAAGGATCTCCCGGCTCACATCCAGATACTCCTGATAGAGTTCAGAGACAACCTCCTTAAAGAGTTCAGACTTGGTGTTGAAGTGGTAGTAGATGGAGGAGTGATTGAACCCCCCCGCCTCCTCTATCAATCGGATTCCAGCGACCGCAAAGGGATGGCGGATGAAAACCGCCCGCGCCGCAGTTATAATTTGTTTTCGCGTTTTCGCAACCTTTGCGGCCCGGCGCGACTGGGATTTTTTTTCCGCACATCTCCCATTCAGCTGTTTCATCGATCTCTTTTTTCGCCCTTCAAGTCTCAATACCCTCT
>JAGVHJ010000098.1 GCA_020056645.1 Desulfobacterales bacterium | reverse complement strand
TGTTTATGGAACCTTTATTTTGATATGTTTGGCAACCTTTTCAAAAGGTTGGCCCCCGGCAGGGCCGAAGGAGGCGCGTCCCAAATGCGATTACCCTGACGCCTGACCATCTCCTGCTTGACACGCCCGTTTTTTTCACATAGGATCTCCCTGTTTTAAGAATCCAGTTACATGTCGGCATTTTTATGTAAAACAAAAAAACCGGCCTTCGGCTGAATGGAATCGGGATGGTTTTTTCAAGAAAGATGCCTTAACAAAAATGGTGCGAAAAAGGATAATTTTCCTGATATCAAGCATGGTTCTTTTTGCGGGAAGCGCCTGCGCCGCACCTGTGGGAAATGTGGCGGATCCTTTCACCATCAATCAGGGGGTGTTCGGCGATTTCGGATTTTTTATCAGGGGCGACCACGAGACCAGAGACCGCACATTCTATTCCCAGGACACACAAATTACAAGAATCCAGAAAAACAACTTCCAAACCATCGGCCTTACTAGGCGAAGAGAGGACGGAACCCTATCTTCCGAGGCCATTCTGAGAGAGGGGGACCAAGTCCGGATTCCACTCCAGCATGACGCAACCGGCCTATTCACCCTGACCCTGAGAGATGGCGACATCGCGCAATTAAAATCCCAGCTGGGAGACAAGGGCTCCCTGGTTCAAAAAATGACCACCTTCACCCAAGAGGGGGTGACATGCGGCATATCCTATAAAAACCGTCTCTATTTCTATGGCAGCATGGGTTCCGGGTCCATTTCCACACACACGCCCGTCACCTGGCGGGTTATTGAAACCCATGGCGTGACCGTTCTCCCCCAGGAAGGGGCCGAGGCCGATGAAACCACCAAGGCTGTCATCGACAAGATCACCTATGACTGGGAGAATGAATCGAACGCTTTCACCATTGATACCCGGTATGAAACCGAAACCGACATCGTCTGGGGATTGGGAGCATCGGCGGTGATGTTTGAGACCCCTTTCATCAACGGCGACACGCTCCGCACAGGCCTGAATGTGAACTACCGGAAGCTCGATCTTTCCGTAAAAAAAACGGTCACTCCCCTTCAGGATTCCAGCGCCAGGCTACAAGAGAACCTGGAATTGTCGAGCGCCTATTCATGGGATGTGGATGAGTATCAATTCGCCATCGGAATCGCCTATGACATGTTCAGGGCCATTCCATGGACAACACGCGTTTCGCCGTATGCGGGCGCGGTATTCGCCTATATAAACGGCACAGAAAAACATACCCTTTCAAATCCGGTGGCCACGGACAACGAAAATAGCGTCATCCCGGTTTTCATCATCTCCTCGGATATCGAAATGGTTGAAAGTATTGGTTACTATGCGGGCGTGAGCGTGGATCTTCTTGATATCGCCACCCTGTGTGTGGAGAGACGGATGCAGGATGAATCGTCATCGCACCTCTCGTTTCTGATAAAATTTTAAGATCGATGATTTTGATGATTATATTTAATTCTAAGCATTTACAAGGCATTATTTCATGATTTCAACAAACACCGTAAAATTTTTAAACTTAAAATCGATCACCATGAACGCATGTAACGAGATGTACCGGAAATTCGTGTCTGAATATACTGGGCCGGATGCGATGAAGGAGCTCCTCGGATGGTGGCGGGACCAGCCGGAAAAACTTAACGAAGCCTGGTGGACCCTCAATTACCATTCAAAAAGTCTTGATCCGGACCGAATGCTGCGGGCAACGGTTGAAAAAATGCTGGATGAGTGTGTCCAGATGAAAAAAAACAGCCCGGAGGGAGAAGCCTGAGCCCCGGTCCCGATGAGAACAGTTACTTTCCCACGGTCAATTGAAGGGCGTACCGTCTGTCATCCCGCTGACCGGCGTAAGCCCCCACCTCCTCCACATAGGAGGCGAAATCAAGGCGTGCGTATTTGAAAGCAGCCGAGCATCCAACGCTCATATATCCTTGATAAAACCCTGCCCGTAAGGAGAAGATCTTCGGGAAACGGACCTCGCCCCCCATATGAATTCTCTTGGCCAGGTCGCCGTCGCTCTCCTGGTTTTTTGTGATGTCCCTCACATCAAGGGCCAGAATCGCTTGATAGAGGCCAATCGCCTTGGTTCCTGCGATACCGATATTGGTCTGGGATTCGATGTCAACGGCCTCCCCCATATCCATCTCCGGCACATTCTGAAAAGCGATCGCGATATCCGTGGCCATGGCCTGAACAAAGGGAAGCCGGTAGATCAGGCCCAGATCCAGGGAGAAACCATCCCCTTTTTCCCGGTCTTCCTCAAAGGGATCAAAATCATCGTTTGCAATATCCGTGGCGGTATAGATGTTATAGAGATTTTCCCGATGGATCATTTTCGCCGATACGCCCACCCGCAATCCAGGAACCGTGGGAAGCGCCATGCCGGCCCCGCCGATCACCCCGCCATCCACAATGATGCCCGCAAAGAGCTCCGGCCATGCCGGATTATGGACCTCCGCATCGATCTTCGCCTGGCCCAGGGCGCTGATCATAACCCCTGCCTCTTTCACCCTGAATCCCACCCTGGGGCTCATTGCGGCCCGCACATGCTGTGTATCCCCCACATACTCTTTCAAAAACGCCACCACCTCATCGGTGTTGTCGAAATCGGTATCATCGATATCTCCGATGAGCTCTTTTCCGCTTTCAGACATCTCCACAAGCGTGTCCACGCCAAATGTGGTTTGAGTGATGTGAGAAAGCCCCGCTGGATTGTAAAAAATGGCGCTTCCGTCGTCCGAAACGGCGGTGAAGGCGCCTCCCATGCCCAGGGGCCTTAAACTCTGATAGAGACTCTGATATTCGCCGGCCATGGCCATGCCTGGGATGAGAAAAATCGCCGATGAAACCGCGAAAGCCAGTGAGCGCTTTAATTGACGAGCAATATCGGTCATTTTACAGATCTCCTTTTCCAAATTCGGTTTCCGGTTCAAAACATCCGCTATCCATTAGAGAAAAAGAAAGTGTTGAAATACCATTCATTCATGCCGGCGGCCATATTTTAAAAATATGGACAAATAGGCTTGAGCATTGGTCGCTTGCAGATCGCCCAGATGACATCCATTCCTATTTCTAAAAGCGGCTAAACAATGTGTTTGTCAACCTTTTCAAAAGGTTGACTCCGGCAGGGCCGGCGGAGGCCTATATCGATTCTGAACTCAAAATAACCAAAGTAACGTAAAATTGGGTATGTTGGTATTTTCCAAATCTCTTACCATTTTCATGGAGATGCCCGTCACAGATTTTTCACATAGGCTTCCAGCTCGGAGGCGGTAAGGACCAAGTCTTTATCGGCGTCGATCTCCGTTAAAAAGGATTCATAGGACTCCTTGAGATCGTTCCCATCGTTGGCGCCCACTATATCCAGAAGCGCGGAAACGGACGCGGAAAGGAGCGTGAGGTCCAGAGTGATTTCATCCATCAGACGCGTCTGTTCGTCGGTGAGTTCGATGGAAAAGGAGTTGGGATCGGCATACTGGGTCTTGATCCACGCCTCTGTCAGGGTGATTTCCGAAACGCCGGCCTCCTCAAGGTCGTTTAGAATGATTTTCGCGATGGAGAGCACCGCGTGGTTGAGTCCCAGAAGTCCCAGCTGCACCAGGATATCCCCTTCCAGCTCCGGATCATCCAATTTGCTTTTCAGGTCGACCCGGTCCACAGAGAGGGCCTGGACCATCCGTGCTGTTCCGTTGGCTTCCGAAGCGATCCCCAGCAGGGTTTCCATGGCCGCATCGAACTTGGCGGCCTTCTCATCGATATCGTTTTTGGAAAAGGTTCCATTCTTGTCATCGTCGAGAATGGTTCCCACCAGATCAATGCTCCCTTCCGAACCGGAATCGTTAATTTTCTCTATCGTTTCTATAAGGGAGTAAGTGTCGAGACCAGCCTG
>JAGVHJ010000414.1 GCA_020056645.1 Desulfobacterales bacterium | reverse complement strand
TACTCCCGGATATCCGGAAGGGTTATCCCGCTTTTTCTGCCTATCCGAAAATATCCTGTCGAATACCGTCTGGAAGCCCCATCAACATCTGGTGGCTACAAAAACTTTGACACACAAGGCCAGCTTTACTATAAATGATAACCGAAAAAGAAACTTCTTATCCTTCCGGGTGAAGGAAGTTCTTTCAGATTCAAAGTATCAGAAGGCGTGGGATGTGTATCCGTTCAACTCGGGATATTTCATGTGTGTCCGGCTAAAAACGGTTGACGCCGAAACACTAAGACTCCATCTCCTTGAAAAATACGGTGTGGGATTGATTGCTCTGGGGAAAAAGAATTTAAGGGTTGCATTCTCATGCCTGGAGATCTCAATGATACAAGAGCTATTCGATATCATCCTCAAAGGGGTTGAAGATCTTTCATGATCACGCCATGAACTTTGAAAAATATCATATTTCAGAAGATATTAAAAAAAATCTTGCCGGACTTGGGTTTAAGAGACCCACGGATATTCAGTTTAAATCAATCCCGTCAATCCTGAATGGTGAGGATGTGCTTGCCATTGCCCAGACCGGCACCGGCAAAACCCTTGCGTTTGCCATTCCGGTGATTGACCGGATTCACCGTTTTAAAAGCAGCAAGCGTACGATGGGCATCAAGTGCCTGGTGATGGTTCCCACGCGGGAGCTGGCCATGCAGATCGGTGATGTTTTTATTCAATTGTCCCGGCATACCAAGGTAAAAAGCTATGCGGTATATGGCGGGGTCGAGCAGGATCCCCAGATTAAGAAGTTGAGTGACGGTATTGATATCCTGATCGCCACTCCGGGACGAATGTTTGATCTGATCAGCCAGGGGCATATAAAAATCAATGGCGTTCACACACTTGTGCTGGATGAGGCAGACCGGATGCTGGATAAGGGGTTTATAAAGGATATCGAGTCTGTTAAAAAAAAGCTTCCTGAAAAACACCAGACCCTTTTTTTCTCGGCAACCATAGACAAAGAGATCAAGAATCTTGCCTATTCCCAGGTGAAGAGCACGGCCATTCGTATCCAGATATCGCCGGAAGATCCGGTTTCAAAAAATGTCTCCCACTTTGTCATGTTTGTTGAAATGGATGACAAACGATTTTTCATGGAACGGTTTATCAATGAAAACCCGGACAGCCGGATTATTGTATTTGTAAGGACGCGTGTCCGCGCAGAAAAAGTGGCCAAAGCAATGGAACGGGTGCGAATAAACGTTTTTACCATTCATGGCGAAAAGGATCAGGCTGATAGATCCCATGTGATGGAAGCCTTCAAAAAAGGAGAGCGCAATATCCTGATTGCAACGGATGTGAGCGCAAGGGGGATCGATATTCCTGGCGTTCATTATGTGATCAACTATGATATGCCGGTTGAGCCTGAAAACTATGTTCACAGGATCGGCAGAACCGGGCGCGGGTTCAGTAAAGGCGTGGCGATATCATTTTGCAGCAGCGAAGAGAAGGAAGGGCTTGCAGCCATACAAGAACTCTTGAATAAAAAGATCGAAGAAATCAAAATCAGCAAAAAAAATTACGCCCAAGCCATTGCCAGTCCGCCAGAGGAATCGAGTCTGGAGGATCTTATCCGAGAGCAGGAAGCATGGGAGGAGAATAAAAGGAAAAAGAAAAAGAGAAAAAAGAAATAGGTTTTGCCAACGATGTGCGCGTGATGCCCGCAGCAAGCCACCGAACAGTTCATGTTCATCTCTTCCAGCTTGCCAAATCCGATGTCGCGGATTTTTCCAGTTTGCTTAGATTCTCTTTTGAATTGAAAAGCATTTCACACAACTCACATTTTCGGTATTTAACGATGTCTCTCGCCTTGAACCCCAGAAAAGACGCCATGCTGGTGAGCCCCATGTTCCGAATGAGGGTGTATAAAATATGTGTTTCATTTTTCACAAACAAACCGGCGACATCGTGCTCCGCAAGATTTCCAAGAAAGAAAAAATTTGTATGGGTGAACCGATTTCCCGCGTCACAGCAGGCAAACATGTCAAACTCCGGAGAAAGATATGGGTTCATTGAGCAGGTATTGGGTTGGTAATCCGTCAGTATCCTTGAGCGGCTAAACCTTTCCGCACGGCCGAAATATAATAACGGTTCCGGGAAAAACGTTAAGCGATTGTCCCTGAGAAACTGTTCGCATGCATCATCTGCTTCTGAAAAATCAGTGACAAAAGAGATAAAATAATCAAGACCATATTGCTGGCAACTGGCAGCCGCGTTGACAATGTTCTCGCGACGGATATTCTTTTGATGCCAGCGGCTAAAACTGATTCTCAATTGGGATAAGCCCTCCGCCTTCAGCTCCGCAACCGCATGATCCGAATGCGCCCTGGTTTTTGCCCAGAAACCGTTTGTAACCATTCGTGAATAAATGCCGTGCTTATGACACAGTCGGACAAGATTCAATATATCGTTAAAAAACAGAAACGGTTCTCCTGCGGTAAAGCTGATCCCTTTTACATTACAGCATGCCATTTCCTCAATAATCGCCCTGGCCTTTCCTATTTCCATCGTGGCATCCGATGCAGCGCCATCTGCCGCGACACAATGTTCGCACTTGATATTGCACTTTGTCGAATATCCAAATGCTATTTTCCGCATGTTATTCATTATGGAAAACGTCGAATCCTTATTTTTTACTTTGCTCCCCTTGCGGAAGGTGAGTGTACCTCAACATTTTTTACACGGTATGGTTTATTGTTGATTTGAACTATATTCCCTTTTTGAAGAT
>JAGVHJ010000513.1 GCA_020056645.1 Desulfobacterales bacterium | reverse complement strand
GTTTCCCTGATATCGGTATATATTCACATCTACCCAATCGTAGACAATCTCCCTTAATTAAAGGTAAAACACATCATTTTATGTTTAGGCCCAGCTCTTTGGTACAAATAAAAAAAGTCTGTGTAACATGTTAGTTACCGAATTGTCAATAGGCCTTCCGGAAAAGAGCCGCAAAAATTTATCCATACGCCGTCTGATTTTTCAAAAAAAATGGGCTCATTTTCTCAGACTCTTGCGGCTCTCCCACATGCTCCTGTTTGCCTCCATGCGCTCTTTCAACCGGGGAAAGTTGCCAATGCTCGTATGGGGCAGGAAGAGGGCCGCCATGTAATTATCCATATAAGAGGCCGTTTCCGACAGCTCGAAATTGGTCATCATGGCCGTCACCTTTCCCACATCTTTCCGAATGGTGTTGGTAAGCGAACTCATCTTGGCTCCCAGAAGGGACCCGTTTCCGATGAACTTCACCTTTTCCGTGTCGATTTCAGGAAGAAGTCCGATGGTCATGGCTTTTTCAAGGTCAACACAGCTTCCAAAACCGCCTGCCAGAATAATCTGTTCGATGGCGTCCATGGTGAGGCCCACCTCCTCCAGGAGTGTCATGCACCCGCTGTAAATCGCGCCCTTGGCGCGGATTAGATTATCGATATCGGTCTCGGTGATGGCGATGTCCCGGTCTATTTGAGTCATCTCTCTCCAGGCAAGCACATATTCCCAGACACCCTCCACTTCCCTGATCCGGTCGGTGCCGAGATCCCTATTCAGTTTGCCCCGATTATCAATAACGCCCATCTCAAGAAGGGTCGCCACGATATTAATAAGCCCTGACCCGCAGATCCCTTTGGGACGAACACTGCCGATGGTGATGTTCATGGGTTCGAGGGTGATGGGATCGATGGAAAAATCTTCGATGGCCCCCTGGGCGGCCCGCATTCCGAACTTCACCCCTCCCCCCTCAAATGCGGGGCCGGCCGAACATGCCGCGCAGGTGAGCCACTCTTGGTTTCCGATAACGATCTCGGCGTTCGTTCCAATATCCA
This sequence comes from Desulfobacterales bacterium, assembly GCA_020056645.1. GTDB lineage: Bacteria > Desulfobacterota > Desulfobacteria > Desulfobacterales > JAHIVH01 > JAHIVH01. The sequence goes on along the minus strand of JAGVHJ010000513.1, from coordinate 1,957 downwards.
TATATAGTGTCAACTTATCGGTGCGGTAAATACCCGCCCCCATGACGCCCGCCACAATATCTCCCCCTACGTAGCTCGATATCTGGGGATAGACGAGAAGGGGAACGTGCCTCCCAACGGCGATATCGATATCACTCGCCCGGAAGGGCGGGTAGAGATTCGCCGCCGGAACATAGGGGGCTCTTCGAATATATTTGGGATTGATCTCCATTAGAAGCTGAGTCATGGTGGTGTTCCCGGCCACGGTCATGGAAGAGACGTCGTCTATAGTGACTCCGGCCTTCTTGACGATCTTGCCCACCACTTTATTGATGGTGAGAATAATCACCGTGTGGAGCCGTTTCAACCCTTCCGGTTTTTCAGCATACATGATCCGGGTGATCACATCCTCGCCGTAACTAATCTGTCCGTTGAAGTCCCCATATTCGGCCAGAGCCTCTCCGGTGATCAGATCGATCAGTTGGCCATAGACCGTTGTGGTGCCGATATCGATGGCGATGGCGTAATTTTTTTCACGGGTGTCTCCGGCCTGGATGTTGATAATCCGGCTTCTTCCCCCATCCCGGACCGGCCTTTCTATGGTGACGGTCACCTTGAAATCCTCTTCCCGCATCACGTCCGGCGTTTTTCTCATGGTCTGGAGGGTTATCTGGAGCTGGTGTTCGTTATGGTTAGCTCGCAAGTGATCGATCAGACGGGAGATGTCGGACTTGTTGTCGGCATGGGTGGGTTCCGGAAGCTCCAGATAGATCTTTTCCACCGGTGGAAAAAAAAGTCCCTGCTCCTTCAGGTCGTCAAAATTCATCTGACTGATCCTGGCTTTTTTCCGGGGAACGCTCTGAAGATTCAACACACTCACATCAATCTTGGACTCAATGGGGATCCGAACCGTCACATCACTCTCCACCTTGGAAAGACAGGCCAGGCGATATCCCTTTTCAATATCCTCCCGGCTCAGCTTCTCTGAGAATCCCTCTGCTCCCACCCGCCCCTCTTCGATGATCACTCGGCACTTGCCGCATATACCCTCTCCGCCGCAAGAGGCGTTGATATGAACCCCTGCATCCATGGCTGCCTGAATCAGAAGGCTCCCTTCATCCACCTCGATCTTCTTGTTATGGGGAAGAAATAACACGCTGTAGCGATTCATGGTCTGCTCCTTTTACGTTGGTGATGAATGCCAAAAAATAGGAATATTAGATGAAGCCGCTTCCTTCTGTCAATTTTTTCCGGCATGAAACCGTTAATTTAAAATGTGTAAAAAATTCTTGACTGGTAACCCTCTTTAGTCCATCATAGCCACTTTATATTTAAAGGCAACGGCCCCTTTTATTCGCGCCCCATCATGCAGGAGCTGGCAGGCCGGGAGCAGATTCATGCATTCGGCGCTTAATCGAGGGCAGATAGTGTTTGGAGTAACATATTTTCACCTTAAAACAGGCTTTCCCGCAAGCCTAAAACAATGAAGAAGAGGACACCCATGGCATTAGATCCAACCAAACATGCGGACTGGGAAATCGCCCAGGAAGCAGAAACCCGAATGAAAAAGATTTATGATGTCGCTGAAGCATATGGCTTAACCAAAGACGAACTTCTTCCTCAGGGTCACTACTTTGGGAAAATCGATTATCGTGCAGTTCTGGATCGTCTCAAAAACAAACCCAACGGAAAATACATCGATGTCACCGCCATCACCCCGACCCCTTTGGGCGAAGGCAAATCCACCTCCACCATGGGTCTCGTTCAGGGGTTGGGCAAACGGGGAAAAAATGTCTCCGCAGCCATTCGTCAGCCTTCAGGCGGACCGACCATGAATATCAAGGGATCAGCCGCAGGCGGCGGTCTTGCACAGTGTATTCCTCTGACCCAGTTCTCCCTTGGCTTCACCGGCGACATCAACGCCATCATGAACGCGCACAACCTGGCGATGGTAGCCCTCACCTCCCGGATGCAACAT
>JAGVHJ010000510.1 GCA_020056645.1 Desulfobacterales bacterium | reverse complement strand
GGGGGGGGTTAAAAATGAGCCTGCTGGAAAACAGTTCCACCCAGGAAGAGGGGCCAGTGAAAGCGGACCCTGTTAAACGGGCCACCGCTTTTGTCATCGATTCGGTTATTGCCGCCCTGATTGGATTTATTCCTCTATTTGGAGGAATCCTTGGAGGATTCTTCTTTTTATTCCGGGATGCGCTTCCCTTCGCGTTTCTCGATGGGAAGAGTCCGGGGAAATATTTTATCGGACTCGGCATTGTTCTCCGCGATGTAAATAGCGGCCCAATGGATTACGCCATGTCGGCCAAAAGGAACTGGATGTTCGCCCTCAATCTATTGATCGCCGTTCCGGTGATCGGCTGGATGGCCGCGCCCCTGGTCGCGGTTGTGGGCGTCATTCTGGTTGCTATCGAGGTATTCCGGGTCTTCATGAATCCGGAAGGGAGACGGATAGGGGATATGATGGCCGGAACACAGGTCATTGAAAAATAGATAAGTTTCTCTTGACAACATAAGTGAATATTTTTAGTATACACAGTTTTTAAAATCAGGCTATCTCTGCGTAACATAAGGAGGAGAAAATGGCATACGCGATTGTTGCCACAGGCGGCAAACAATATAAGGTTCAAGAAGGCGACGTTTTAAAGGTCGAAAAATTGAGCGGCAATGTTGGAGAACAGGTAACCTTTGATAAGGTTCTCATGTTCGCGGACGGTGAACAGGTTATTATCGGCCAGCCCACGCTGGATCAAGTTTCCGTTAGCGGTCAAATCGTTGACCAGGGAAAAAACCGGAAAGTCATCGTTTTCAAATACAAAAGAAGAAAAAGATATCGAAGAAAACAGGGCCACCGCCAAATGTTCACGGCGGTAAAAATTGGTCCGATCCACATGGCGTAATTCGATTATTGAAGGAGTTTTGATATGGCACATAAAAAAGCGGGTGGAAGCACACGAAATGGCCGCGACAGCGCCGGTCAAAGACGAGGCGTCAAAAAATATGGCGGCGAGAAGGTTACGGCCGGAAGCATTCTCATTCGTCAGGTAGGAACCAAAATTCATCCCGGAAACAACGTGGGTCTCGGAAAAGATTATACCATCTTCGCCCTGATCGACGGCGTGGTCGCCTACGAACGGAAGGGACGCAGCCATAAAAAAGTCAGCGTTTATGCAGCGTGAAATTTGTTGATGAAGCAACTGTCACGGTTCAGTCCGGTAATGGCGGCAGAGGCTGCGTCAGTTTCAGACGTGAGCGTTTTGTCGAACGGGGCGGACCAGATGGTGGAGACGGGGGAGAGGGCGGGGATGTCATATTAAAGACATCCTCCCGCAGCAGGACTCTCTACCCGTTCCGTTTTGAAAAGCTTTTTAAGGCTAAAAACGGCGGCCACGGCGAAGGAAGTCAGAAACATGGCCGTAATGGTGAACCGGTCATCATTGAGATCCCCCGGGGCACGGTCGTGTTTGATCTTGACACCGGAGAGGTGGTCGGCGACTTCACCGAAGAGGGTCAGAGCATCGTAGTCGCCAAAGGGGGAAGAGGCGGCAAGGGAAACAAACACTTCGCAACCTCGACCCACAGGGCTCCCAGATTCGCCCAACCAGGGGAGCCTGGTCAAAAATTCACCTTAAAACTCGAACTCAAACTGATTGCCGATGTGGGCATTATCGGTCTTCCCAATGCCGGTAAATCCACCTTGATTAGTGTTTTATCATCGGCGCGTCCCAAAATCGCAGACTACCCCTTTACAACGCTGACCCCCAATATTGGGATGGTCAACGCCGGATGGGGAGAACCCTTTGCGGTCGCAGACATCCCCGGACTCATCGAAGGAGCCCATCAGGGGGCTGGACTCGGCATCCGGTTTCTTAAGCATATCGAACGAACCCGGCTTCTTCTCCATCTGGTCGACGCCGGGGCCATTGATGAAGCAGATCCCCTACAAGCCTACCGGACCATCGAGAAAGAGATCTCTCTCTACAGCGAGACCATGCAAAACAAACCCCGGATGGTGGCGCTGAACAAAATCGACCTGCCGGAGGCCAGGGAAAACGCCCAATTATTTATCGCGGCCCTCGCAAAAGAGAGCGATCTGGAAGTGCTTCTGATTTCAGCGGCCACCACCGAAGGAATCGATCACTTGAAGAAAAGAGTGGCGCAGAGAGTTGAAACCCTCCATGAATCTGAAGAGACTCCATAGAAAAGATTTTTTCAGCACCGTCGAACGTGTGGTCGTCAAAATCGGAAGCGGTGTGCTTACAAAAGAATCGGGCCTGAACCTCAAGGTGGTCGAATCGGTAAGCCGCCAGATCTGCCGTCTCATGGAGACCGGAGTCGAAGTGATCCTGGTCTCATCTGGAGCCATGGCCACCGGTATACGGAAAATGGGTTTTTCCAAACGGCCCGACGAGATTCCCAAACGGCAGGCCATCGCCGCCATCGGTCAGGCCGGGCTCATTCTCGAATATGAGAAGATGTTTGACCGGTTCGGGAAAAAGGTGGCCCAGATACTCCTCACCGCGGAGGATCTTTCGAGCAGGGTGCGCTATCTGAACGCCCGGAACACCTTGAATACCCTTGTCTCGTGGAATGTTCTTCCCATTATCAATGAAAACGATACGGTGGTTACCGCGGAAATCAAGGTGGGAGACAACGATAACCTCTCCGCCGCCATCGCCCTTCTGCTCGATGCGGATCTTCTGATCAACCTGACCGATATCGATGGCCTCTATACCAAGAATCCCAAGACGGAAAAGGACGCGGTCCTCATCCCCGTGGTGACCGAAATCGACGCCGCCACCGAGGCTATCGCCATCGGCCTTCCCGGAACACTGGGAACCGGAGGCATGCTCACCAAAATCACGGCGGCCCGGAAGGTGACTGCGGCCGGTATTCCCATGATCATCACCAACGGCGCGCGGGAGAACGTTCTTCTTGATCTCTTCGCCGGAGAAGAGCTTGGCACCTTCTTCGCCCCGGGAAAAGAGAAGATGAATAGCCGGAAATGCTGGATCGCCTTCAATCTCAAACCAAAAGGCCAGCTGATGATAGACGAAGGCGCCTCAAACGCGCTTTCCATGCAAGGAAAAAGCCTCTTGCCAATCGGAGTCAAACAGGTTACAGGCAGGTTTAACGTGGGTGACCCGGTCGAGTTCTTCTCTCTATCCGGCGCTCGGCTGGGGGTGGGCCTCGTGAATTATAATTCAGCCGATATCGACCGGATTAAAGGATTAAAATCCGCCGCCATCGCCCATGTTTTGGGTTCAAAGCCCTACGACGAGGTGGTTCACAGGGACAATCTTGTATTGACAGTCAAACCGGAAACGGTTGCGCCACAGGGAGGAAAAAAAGAACCATGACACTCGATGCACAAATAATGGAGATAGCCAAAAACGCCCGAGCCGCCGCGTTTCAAATGGCCACATGCGATACTTCGAAAAAGAACGAAACCCTATTGAAGATCGCTTCCAAACTGGAGCGAGAGAAAGAGATTCTCAAGGCGGAAAACGGGAAGGATCTTCTCTATGCCCGTGAAAAAGGGTTGTCGGAGGCCATGATCGATCGGCTCGCCTTGAAAGAGGCGACCCTTCTCTCCATGATCGAAGGCCTTCAATATGTGGCGACCCTGCCCGATCCGGTGGGAGAGATCACCCGGACCTGGAGCCGCCCCAATGGTCTTCAGGTCTCCCGGATGCGGATTCCACTGGGTGTCATCTGCATGATCTATGAGTCCCGTCCCAACGTCACCATCGACGCGGCGGGCCTTTGCCTCAAATCCGGCAATTCGGTGATTCTCCGGGGCGGCTCGGAATCGTTCCACTCCAACCAGGCCCTCTCTCGAATTATCAGCGAGTCGCTCCTGGAAGCCGGCCTTCCTCCCCACGCGGCCCAAATCGTCCCTGTGCGGGACCGGGAAGCGGTGACGATCCTTCTCCAGCAGGAGGAGTGGATTGATCTCATTATCCCCAGGGGTGGCGAAAGCCTGATCCGGTTCGTGGTGAACCATTCCAAGATTCCCGTGTTGAAACACTACAAGGGGGTCTGCCATGTCTATGTGGATGAGGGGGCCGACATCCAGATGGCGATCGATATTTCCATGAACGCCAAGGTTCAGCGCCCAGGCGTCTGCAACGCCATGGAAACGCTCCTCGTGCATCGGGCCGTCGCCACCCAGTTCCTGCCGCGAGCGGCTATCCAACTACAGAATGCGGGCGTAGAACTGAGAGGCTGCGAAAAAACAGCGGCCATTCTCCCCGGCGTCAAACAGGCCGTTGAGCAGGACTGGCGCGAGGAGTATCTAGACCTGATCCTGGCGGTCAAGGTGGTCGAGAGCATGGATGAAGCGATCGCCCACATGGCGAAATATGGGTCGAATCACACAGAGTCCATCGTCACCTCCGATTATGAACGGGCGAGACGCTTCCTTAGACAGGTGGACTCTTCGGTGGTTCTGGTGAACGCGAGCACCCGGTTCAACGACGGCGGGCAACTGGGGCTTGGCGCGGAAATCGGCATCAGCACATCCAAACTCCACGCCTTTGGCCCCATGGGGCTTGATGAATTGACCACCACCAAGTTCGTGGTCATGGGAGACGGCCAGGTGAGGTCTTAGGGAGAAGAGAAGAAACCGATGGAGAAAAAGGAGTCCCGAGGGAGTGGAGATAACCGGCCCTTAAGGATCGGCCTGTTCGGCGGCACCTTCAATCCGGTCCACATCGGTCATTTGCGCGCCATGGTCGAGATTTGGGAATCGCTTTTCCTCGATCAGCTGATCATCATTCCTTCCGCGATTCCTCCCCATAAACCCCACGGGGCCGTGGCCAGCGCGTCGGACCGGATGTCCATGCTCATCCTCGCCCTCTCCGGCAACGAGGCCTTCATTCCATCCGATGTGGAGATCAGACGGAAAGGACCATCCTATTCCATCGACACGGTCAGGCACTATAAAGAACGGTCCGCTCCCCTGGATGAGCTCTATCTGATCATGGGGCAAGACGCCTTCCTGGATATTTGCACCTGGCGGGACTACATGGCGCTTCTAAAACTGGTTCCCGTTGTGGTGATGAGCCGTCCAGGAAAATGCGATGGAAATCACGGAAGCGCCCTGGGAGCGGTGCCGGCCTTTCTGAAAGACCGGATCTCACCGGAATACCGGGCTTCAACTGAACCCCTGCGGTTTGACCATCCGTCAAGCCCACCGGTTCTTGTGCGGGAAGTGACGCCGCTCGATATCTCATCGACCCGGATCAGGGCGCTCATCCAGCAAGGGAAATCTATCCGCTATCTGGTGCCGGACTCTGTGGCGGACTTTATTAAAGAAAAAGGGCTTTATCTATAATGGAAACGTTTGAACAATCGGTTTTACCTTACATCCAATCGGTCACGGCGAAAAAGGCGGAAAACGTGGTTCTCCTCGATCTGAGGGGATTGACCTCCTACACGGATCTATTGATCATCGCAAGCGCCCACTCCATGAGACAGGTTTCGGCCATCGGCGAGCATGTGAGAAGAGAACTTCGAAAACGCCTCATCAAACCCCTGGGTGTGGAAGGGTTGAGGGAGGGCGAGTGGGTTCTCTTGGACTACGGCCATGTGATCATCCACATCTTTTATGAGGATGTACGAAAATTTTTCGACCTGGAAGGCTTCTGGAGAGACGCAAAACGCCTGGAGTTTAATGAAGAGCCCGGATCACAAGCGATCCGGAGCACACGATAGGAGAGTTGAACGATGGAAAGAAAAAAACCACTCATGCTGATGATACTGGATGGCTGGGGCATCAACGCGGAGACCCGTGGTAACGCCGTTAAAACAGCTCATACCCCCAACCTTGACCGGCTCCAGCAGACCTACCCAACCACCCGGCTCACCTGTTTTGGAAAGTCGGTGGGACTTCCTGAAGGGATCATGGGAAACTCCGAGGTGGGCCATCTGAATATCGGCGCGGGCAGAATCGTCTACCAGGACCTTGTGCGGATCAACATGGCCATTGAGGAAGGCTCCTTTTTCGACAATCCGGCCTTTAAAAAAATCATGGGACAGGTTCTGAAACAGGGATCGTCGCTCCATCTCATGGGACTTCTCTCGGACGGCGGCGTCCACAGCCAGCTCGACCATCTTATAGCCCTGCTCCGCATGGCGAAAAAAGAGGGCTTGAAGCAGGTATTTGTCCACGCGATTCTGGATGGAAGAGACACCCCACCCGACAGCGGCATAGGTTACATGAAGCGTCTGCTTGAAGCCATGGGCGAGATCGGGTGTGGAAAAATCGCGACCATCTGCGGCCGCTTTTACGCCATGGACCGGGACACCCGGTGGGAAAGAACCCAGAAAGCCTATGAACTTTACACCCTGGGGCAAGGGGCCGTGTATGAAGATCCTCTCACGGCGATTCACGAGGCGTATCAGCGGGGAGAGACCGACGAATTCGTAAAACCGGTCGCCATCGTTGAGACTCCGGGAACGTCCGCCATCACGATAAACGATTCCGATGGCGTCATTTTTTTCAATTTCCGTTCCGACCGGGCCCGCCAAATCACCCGCGCCTTGACATCTGGCGCCTTCTCCTTTTTCGAAAGGAAAAAAGCGCCGGCCTTATGCGATTATGTCTGCATGACCAGCTATGACGAAACCTTCACCCTGCCGGTGGCTTTTCAGCCGGTGACCCTAAAAGGAATTTTGGGTGAGGTTGTCAGCGGCCATGGGTTGCGCCAGCTCCGCATCGCCGAGACCGAAAAGTACGCCCATGTGACCTATTTTTTCAACGGCGGCGAAGAGAAACCCTTTCCCAACGAGGACCGGTGCCTGGTCCCCTCCCCCCGCGAGGTGGCCACCTATGATCTGAAGCCCGAGATGAGCGCGCCCCAGGTGGCCGATGAGGTGCTCCGCCGCGTCGCGTCCAATCTCTACGATCTGATTGTCTTGAACTTCGCCAATATGGACATGGTGGGCCACACCGGCGTTATGGCGGCGGCGGTCAAGGCGTGCGAAACCGTGGACCGGTGCGTGGGAGAGATCGTCACAAAGGTGCTCTCCATGGGAGGCGCCCTGGTGATCACCGCCGACCACGGCAACTCGGAAAAGATGATCGATGAAAACGGCGATCCCTTTACGGCCCACACCTTAAATGAGGTGCCCCTCTATCTGGTGGACGACACCCGGAAAACGATAAACCTGAAACCGGGCAAACTGGGTGACATCGCCCCTACCCTGCTCCATCTCATGGGAATCGAAAAACCCGCCGAGATGACGGGCGAGTCGCTGATCGATCTTTAGGATTTTATGAATTGATTTGGATGACATCGGGTGCGTTGATAGACAGGAGAATGGCAACCCCTCATGACCGACGGCCATTATCTGACTTCCGAACGTTATTCTCGAAAGCCCTTAAGGAATTCTATGTCTGAAAATGCATTACCAGATTTCTCCGGCAAGCTCGTGCTTTTTTACACATCCGGTGCCCCCAGAGGCATCCAAGACGGTATTTTAATGGAATTTGTCTCTTTTGCCAAATATGGCGGCAGGCTATTTTTGACCGGAAGAATACCCTCCATGGATGAGAAAGGTATGGACTGGGTCTCAAACTTGCAGTCAGGTATTGCGTGGGATTCGGTGATTCATTATGTTATTTTTCAATCGCGCGAGGACTATCTCTCCCGCACCGAAACTGATAAAATACCATTTTTACAACGTTTATTCGGCTAATGCACGTCAATATCCCAACCGGTCAGGGTAATCGTATCCGAGAAGATAATTGCTAAATAGAGGGTGGCGCCGGATACGATCAAACGTTATTTTGGTATCAAAGTCATAAACTTAAGACTTACATAAATTCTAACCCTACAACGTTAGTTAAATAATTTTCCTCTTGAAATTTTCATAAAAGCCTGTCATACAACGAAACAAAACCAATAAAAAGGAGGCAGGCCATG
>JAGVHJ010000144.1 GCA_020056645.1 Desulfobacterales bacterium | reverse complement strand
GTCTTGCGAGGGTCAGAACATCAACACGCCGGGCCCCGGCCTTAAGGAGGACCCTCGCGCACTCATTGACCGTGGCTCCGGTGGTGTAGACATCGTCCACCAGAAGAATATGCTTGCCTCGGACCGCCCTCTTTCCCGAAAGCCCAAAGGCCCCATGAATGTTCTTCTTCCGCTCCGCTTTTTTTAAACCGGTCTGGGAGCTGGTATATCGATTCCGGACCAGAATCTGACGGTCGACGGATAAGAAAGGCAGCGCGAAATGGTTCATGCGCGCCATCTCTTCCCAATTCCGGATCAGGAGAAAGGCCTGATTGAACCCCCGCTCCCGGAACCGCTTGGCATGAAGAGGCACCGGCGTCACCAGATCGATGGCCTGACCAGACTCGGCGAACTCATGGGCGTAAATCATGAGACAAAAGAGGAGCAGGGTGGAGAGGGGCTTTTCAAACTGGGTCTTTTCCTGATATTTGAACCGGTGGACCGCCTCCATCAAGCTTCCCTCAAAAAGCCCCGCGGCCCTGGCCCGGTTATAGGGGGGAGGATTTTTCAGACAGGCCCCGCACCAATGGTTTTTCCCCTCCCGGCTCGAAAAGAGCGCGCCGCAGGAGGTGCAGAAGGGGGCCGTGACTGGTTTGAAGGTCTCAAGGCACTCCGGGCAGAAAAGTGACTTCATGGACTCCTTGAAAACCAGATGGAGATCCGATTCCAGAAACCCCTTGGGAAAAATGGGAAAGGGGGTGTTACTGAATTCATCCTCGTTCACCCTCACATAAGTCCCGCACCCGAAGCAGCGATCCGGAAAGAGGATCGACAAGATCCGCGCCCATCCTCTTCTTACCGTGACCACCTCTGGATCAACCGGCCTTTTTCATGTTGGCCAGAACCGCCCTACCGAATTCGGAGCACCGGACCTCCCGGGCCCCCTCAATCTGACGGGCCAGGTCATAGGTGACGATCCCCGCTTTCACCGTTTGCTGAAGCGCGCTTCGAATGGCGGTTGCGGCCTCTTTCCATCCCATATAGTCGAGCATCATGGCTCCGGAGAGAATGAGGGATGTGGGATTCACCTTATCAAGCCCCGCATATTTTGGCGCGGTGCCGTGGGTCGCCTCGAAGACCGCGCACGTATCGCCGATATTGGCGCCGGGAGCCATGCCAAGACCGCCGACCTGGGCGGCCAGGGCGTCGGAGATATAATCCCCGTTCAGGTTGGGCGTGGCGATCACGCTGAACTCATCGGGCCGGAGAAGAACCTGTTGAAAGAGCATGTCCGCGATTCTGTCTTTAATGACCACCTTTCCCTCGGGCCGTTTGCCGTTATATTTTTCAAAAAGCTCCTCTTCGGTGATCGTCTGGCCGGCGAACTTCTCCCGGGCCACCTCATACCCCCAGGTCCGGAAGGCCCCTTCGGTGAACTTCATGATGTTACCCTTATGCATCAGGGTGACGCTGGGCAGATGGTTCAAAATGGCGTGGGAGATGGCGCTCGCCACCAGCCGCTTGCTGTTCCTGGCGCTCATGGGTTTGATGCCGATGCCAGACCCTTCCGGGATATCGGCGCCCATGCTCTCTTTCAGGAAAGCGGCGATCTTCCGGGAAGCGTCGCTTTCCGCTTCGTATTCGATTCCCGCGTAGACATCCTCGGTGTTTTCCCTGAAGACCACCATATCGATCTTTTCCGGAGACTTCATGGGGCTCGGAACCGGGTCGATATATTTCACGGGCCGGATGCAGGCGAACAAGTCGAGCTTCTGACGAATGGTCACGTTCAGACTCCGGATACCCTTTCCCACGGGTGTGGTGAGCGGCCCCTTGATGGCCACCACATGATCTTTAATGGTGTTCAGGGCCTGGTCCGAAAGCCACTCTCCGGTCTTGTCAAATCCTTTCTCGCCAACGAGAAGTTCGAGCCAGTCGATCTTCCGTTTCCCGCCATAGACCGTCTGGACCGCGCCATCGATCACGATCCGGGTGGCGGCCCAGATATCCGGGCCGGTTCCGTCGCCTTCGATGTAGGGAATGATGGGGAAATCGGGAACAACGAGAGAGCCGTCCCCCGCTTTGACAATTTTTTCACTTTTCATGCTTCTAAAATGATCCTTTCCTTTAATTAAGGTCACATATTACTCTATTTTCATGCGCTGCCGCACCGCTTCATACATCACCACCGCCCCCGCGACCGATGCGTTCAGGGAATCGATGGGTCCCTTTTGGGGTATCGAGACCAGAAAATCGCACTGCTTTTTCACCAGGGGCCGGATGCCCTTCTCCTCTCCTCCCACCACAATGGCAAGGGGGCCGGTCAGGTCCGAGTCATATACCGATTTTTCCGCTTCGGCGTCAAGTCCTGAAACCCAGAGACCCGCCGATTTTAAATCGTCGATGGCCGTCGAAATGTTGGTGGCGATCCCGATCACCGCGTGCTCCATGGCGCCGGCGGATGCCTTAGAAACAGCCGGAGAGGGTTTGACCGACCGGTCCTTGGGGATGATCATGCCTGTCACGCCAGCGCACAGAGCCGTTCGTATCAGGGCTCCCATGTTATGCGTGTCCACGATGCTGTCGAGTATCAATAAAAAGGGCGTCTCCCCCGCCCTCACGCCTTTCTGAAAAAAGGCGTCCATGGCGTCAGCCGGAAAGGGGCTGACAATGGCGACAACCCCTTGGTGGAGAGCCTCGCCGGAGAGGCTCTCCAGGTGGGTTTTGGAGACGCTTTCAATGGGAATGCGGCGCTTTGCCGCGGCGGCGCGGATATCGGAGAGAGGGCCGGAACCCGATTCTCTGGCCATGACGATCGACTCGAACCGCCTTCTTCCGGCGATAAGAGCCTCCCTGACCGGATGAACGCCGTATAGAATCTCCGTTGACGGTTGGGGTTCTTTAATCCCCTCTTTTTTTGCGGGCTTTTTCATGAGTAGTCCGTGGAACCCTTCCTGCGATAGGAGGCGATTAGCTCGGAGAGCTCGGTGATCGCCCGATCCAGGGTGTCGTTGACGATTACATGGTGATAGATCCCCCTTGCCGCCATCTCCTCTTCGGCGTTTTTCATCCGTCTTGCCATATCCTCCGGACTGTTCGACCCACGAATCGAAAGGCGGCTTCTCAGAACCTCCAGGGAGGGAGGCATGATAAAAATCAGAATGCAGGAATCGTAGAGGGTTTGGATGCTTGAGGCCCCTTTCACATCCACGTCGAGCAGCAGATCCTTTCCCTGGGAGATCGTTTTTTCGATGGAGTCTCTCAATGTTCCATAATAATTTCCGTGGACTTCCGCCCATTCCGCCAGGCGGCCCGTTTCTATCTTTTCCTTGAAGGTTTCCAGGGAAAGGAAGTGATAATCCACCCCATCCCGTTCGCCGGGGCGAGGCGCGCGGGTGGTGGCCGAAATTGAATAGACCATATCCGGACACCGTTCAAGAATATGTCTGCAAAGCGTCGTTTTTCCCGCGCCGGATGGCGCGGACAAGATAAAAATTAGGCCTTTCCGCGGCATGATCGCTCCTAAATGTTTTCCAGTGTCAGAAACCGTTGATGAAAAACCGGACTATTCGAATTTTTCAACAGGAATCTCTTTGCCTTTCTGCGGCTCTTTCAGCATGGCGTACCTTTGGGCGACCGTCTCTGGTTGAATGGCGGAAAGAACCACGTGGTTGCTGTCCATGATGATGATAGCACGAGTCTTCCGGCCATAGGTGGCGTCAACGAGCCGTTTTTCCTCCTTGGCCTCATCCTTGAGCCGTTTCATGGGCGCTGACGTGGGTGAAACAATCGCGACCACACGCTCCGCCACAACGCTGCTGCCGAACCCGATATTCAAGAGGGTTTGTTCCATCGGTTTTTCCTTTCACTCGATCTTCAATTTTAACCATCCGTTATTCAATGTTCTGAACCTGCTCACGGATTTTTTCAAGCATCGATTTGGCGTCGACCACCAGATGGGAGATTTCGGCGTTACCGATTTTGGATCCCATGGTATTGAATTCACGGTTGAACTCCTGAAGAAGAAAATTGAGTTTTCTGCCGCCCGGCTCGTTTGAGTCCATAATCTGTCTGAATTGCCGGATATGGCTGCGGGTTCTCACGATTTCCTCCGAAATATCGCTCTTATCCGCAAGAAAGGCCGCTTCCTGGAGGATTCTCTGGGGATCAATCTCAACCATTCCATTGGTCAGGGCCTTGATCCGCTCGGACAGCTTGTCCCGATACTGGGGAAGAAGGGTTTTAGCGCCTTCGTCGATCTGAACCACCATCGTTTCTATGATCTCCAGCCGCTCTTTAAAATCGTGGGAAAGAAATTCGCCCTCCCGGGCCCGCATGTCGTCCAGGCGTGAGATCGCCTCATTCAGGCAATCGCCCGTGATGCTCCACAGCCGCTCCTCGGGATTGGCGTCATTCAGGCACGGAGTAATCATCTGTCCCGCTCCCATAATATGGGCGAGAGAAATCTCCTCTTTAAGACTTAAAACCGTTTTAACTTTCACCAGGGAATGATAATAGGCGGCCGCCCTTTCCAGATCCACATCGAATGTTTTGGAACCGGCAAGCGCATCCTGGATGCCCACATAAATTTCGATGCGGCCCCGGGTGATCTGTTCCGCGATGCGGACCTTTATTTTCTCCTCCAGCACGGCGTAGCCGCTGGTCATGTGAATCTTGATATCGAGAAACCGGCTATTATAGGATTTCATCTCGATTCTCACCGCAGCCCCATCGAGGGTTTTCTCCGCCCGCGCGTAAGCGGTCATGCTCTTGATCATGAATCGTTTCCTTTTTTCAATCCTCTTCTTTACAACTCGTTACAAACCGGCATGGGAATCGTGTTCTTTTTCCATCCGGACATCAAACGCATATTTGTCTCTGACCTGATAGAGAAACTCTTGAACCCCCCTCTCCGCATAGTCCGGATAGGTCCAGGGAAGGGCCTTGAACCCTCCCTTCTGATAAAGAAGGGTCAGGTCGGCATAGATCTCTTTTCCGATATAAATCCGATGGGAAAAATCCTTTCCGGTGGCGAGGACGAACCGGGCGTGCAGCATATAGCCCGGATCAATATTCACCTGCCGGTTGCCGTTTTCCATAAACGATTTTTCGATGCCGTTTGTAAACAATTTAATATCGGAAAGGGACTCCTGATGGATCAACCGTTTAAAGGAAAAAAAGCGCCTGTAAAGAGGCCGCCCCATCTCCTTCTCATAGTAGGCCGTGAAATCAAAGGGAAGCCAGGCGCTGATCAGATCGAGCGCGCCATACGCCTCTCTGAAAATTTCCGCCACAACCGGGGCCAGCTCCTTTTTCCTGGTATAGACACCGATGACCAGTTTGGCCGGTTTGGGCGCTTTTGGAATGCTCATGGCCGGAACTCTGTTCTCTCATTCACCTGGCGGATAATGGCTTTGCTTCATCAATCAGCATGATGGGGATATCATCCCTGATTTCATAAACCACTTTGCACTTTTCACAGATCAGACCATCCCCCTTTTCATTGAGCTTGACGCTCTCCTTGCATTTGGGGCAGGCCAAAATGTCGAGAAGCTCCTTGCTGACACCCATTTTTTCTCCTTTCACGGTATGGTGGCGATCAACGTTGATTCCTTGTACCAGCTTGTTAAAGGCGAACTTATATCAGACAACAGGGACGCATGCAAAAACAAACTCATTTTTTCCGTGAATATCTGATTTTATTTTTAAAAACAAGTCGGATCAGATAAACAAATCCGCCCCTCACCCGAGAAGATAATCGCAAAATAGGACCTTGATCATCGTTTCGACCACTTATTCTCGTTACGAGGCTCTGCTTCGTAACAAACAGCGACCCCACTCTCTTTTATTTTGCAATTATCTCCTCGGATAACCCGCTCCTCTTTCAAGAAAACGCCGGGTTTATTCTTGCCAGGATTCATTAAAACAGGTATGGTTTTTTTGTTCATGTTCATCCATTACGCTCTTTTTTTGGCACACGACCATCATAAAAAAAATGTAACTATTCAGTATGGCCTTGCTTTAATGGCAAAAAGGCCCTTTTGTGAAGTGACATTTACTTTTTTTCGGACGAGAGATTCGAAGGCTTTTTGCGCTAAAACTGGCAAACGGTTTGAGGCCTTTAGGCCTTTGTTTTCGCCAGTTCAGCAAAAAACCAAGAAGCTCCCGAAAAAAATAGGGAACGAACAAAACGGGCTTTTCGCCATCTTGATGAATCGCTGCTGAATAGTTACCAAAAAAATTTGTTTTTCTCGATCTTGAGCATCAAGCTTTAACTCGATCTTCAAGTTTTTAGGAGATTTGTTCAAATCCAAGGCGGAAAAAAATTTTTGACCGCAGGAATAGATGAGGTATTTCGAGGATCAAAATTTTTTTCCAACGCCGGAGTTGGGGAAATTAACAAAAACTT
>JAGVHJ010000497.1 GCA_020056645.1 Desulfobacterales bacterium | reverse complement strand
GTATCATAAATTCAAGTCATTGTTTAAAACATTCACTAAACCCCATTCTACATGCGATTCCCCTGTTCTCTAAATTGACATGGCGGGCATTCTAAAGTATGTTGACTCATAAAAGCAATTCTTAAAAAAACGCCTTCTCCCTTATCGATGGTTTAAGGGGTCTATCCTAAATTAAATGAATGGAGCATCTATTGATCCGGATCGGTCGCGTTTTTCTCTTCCTTTTATCACTCAACCTCCTCTTCGGGAATATTTCCTATCTGACCCATGAGCTCTCGCGGCTCGCCGGTTTTCTGGTCATGGCGGTGATAGGCCTCTCCTATTCCGGGGAAGATCTTCACAACAGACCAACCCTTTTCTTCCGTTTTGCCGGGTATGGTTTTGCCTCTCTTCTCATCTTTCTCGGTGATTTTTTTCCGGCAGGGGTCGCCGGGTTCCTTTTTCTGCTCCTACGATCAAAACGCGATCTTTATGGAGCAGAACTTCGCCTTTTTCTGACCACCCTTTTCTTTTACACGCTCTTTCACTATGTGGATTTTTGTTTTCCTCTATTGTTTCAGGGCCTAAACGCCATCGCCATCCGCTATTCGGAGCTGGTGACGGGGTGGGCTGGAAATCCAATGAGGTTGGGTCCATCCGCCCTGGGAATGAAGATTACGATTTCCGCCTTATGTCTTTCAGTGGCGTCGACCCTTTCCAATCCAGGCAGGCGAAACACGATCTTTTCCCTGGCGGCCCCTTTTTTAGCCAATTTCCTTTTTCTTGTGTTGCAGAAGCCCCTCTCCACCGTTGTCCGTTTTTTGATAAAAAGCACTGAAATCGTTCCTTTTCACACACATGTGGTCCTGATTCTCTTTTCAGTGACCATGGCATGGCCTTTTATCCAAAAGGGCTTGAGCAAGAGGCGCTACGAAAAAACCTTCGCAAGAACCGCTATTTTCAATGGAATCACAGGGGGCGTCCTGGTTTTCGCGGCGCTCTTTCTTCTCATGATTGCGCCACTGGGTGAATTGAGGCCCGGCGCCATCCTGTTCATCGACCGGGGAACCGATTTCCAGGTTCCTGTTTACGGAAAACTCTATGGCAAGAACGGGCCGGGTATGTTCGGTATTCTTCCCTACTATCTGAAAATGCGGGGCTTTCATACAAAAATCGTCCGGGAAAAAGTGACCGGGTCTATGCTTTCAAACGCCTCCGCCCTGGTCATATTCAATCCATCGACCGGTTTTTCAGAAAAAGAGCGGGACCAGATCAAGAGGTTTGTGGAAGAGGGCGGGGCGCTTCTTGTGGCGGGAGATCACACCGATGTGAACGGCGTCATGAAGCCCTTAAACGATCTTTTAGCGCCGTTTCATATCCAATTGAATTTCGATACGGCCCTTCCCCTGAAAAGCGGGTGGGCCGAGAGTCTGACCCTCTGGAACCACCCGGTCACGGCGGGACTATCCAGCTATCATGAGACCGGCGTTTGGGTGGGCGCATCCTTAAAGCTCTCTTATCCAGCGATTCCACTGATCGCAGGCAAACTGGGCTGGGCGGACACCGGCAATTACATGAACGGGAAACGGGCCTATCTGGGAGATTATATCCGATCCAAGGATGAGCCTTTGGGCGACGTGGTTCTGGCCGCCGAAAGCCGCTTGAAAAAGGGAACCGTGATTGTCTTCGGCGACACATCGACCTTTCAGAACGGCATCATTCCGGAGACAAGCCCCTTCATCGACCGGATCATCCTCTCTCTCCTTTCCCAACAGCCAGGCTTTCAACAAAAAATATTCTTATTCGCCACGGCCCTTCTGTTCCTGGCCGGACTTTTTTTGATCTTTCCGGTCTACCGGGACCCCTGGATCTGCGTGGTCATGCTTTTCGCCATCCCCCTCTCGGCTACCGTCACCTCCTTCGTGAATAGCCGTTTTGTTCATCCGCTTCCGTTTGCAAAAGAGGCGTTTTACAGGCCCGCATGGATCGATACCTCCCATATACCGAAAATAACGCCCCTGGCATCGGCGGATGAGAGCGTCTGGGGAATCACCCTGAACCTCATGAGAAACCGGATGATCCCGCTCTATCTGAAAAAAATGGACGCCTCCCTTTTATCTACAGGCGCTCTCCTTTTTATGCTCTCGCCCACAAAAAAGATTTCGGAACCCGAGACAAGGCTCCTGGAAGATTATATGAAACGGGGGGGCATCATTGTCTGGGCCGTGGGATGGGAAGAGGGGGGGGCTTCCGCCGATTTTCTGAAACGATATCAGTTGAGTCTCGACGCGGTCCCCCTGGGGCCGTGCGAGGCCTCTTTAGAACAGATGAACATCCGGTTTGTGGATGCATGGCCCATCGTCGCAAAAGAGAAAAACGCACGGATCCTGGTGAAAAAATGGAACTATCCGGTGGTGGTGTTTCAACCGGTGGGGAAGGGGGGGCTCCTTTTAATCGGGGATTCGGAGTTCCTGTTGAGCCAGAACCTGGAATCCTATAAAACATTCAATATCAACAATATCCGTTTTTTCGGTTATCTGGTGAGATATCTTTTGGGAGAATCGTCGCAATCTGTTTTCAGGGAAAAGGAGGGGGCCGGTGGGTGATTCGAAAAAAGGGGGTCCGGGGGAAAAAAGAGCCATGACAATCGCCTTTTTTCCCGCCATCTTCTCGTCGGCGCTTTTTCTCTACATGACGCCCTTCTATATGCCGGTCCACACAGGCCCTTATTCACCTTTCTGGTTTTTTCTTGCCGGATCTCTCATCGCCACGCTGCTCTCCATGAAGAAAACGCCACAGAGGCCGCCTGATTCCTCCTTAATCTTATGGATCGCCCCCTCTCTCCTCTTTCCGATTTTTATTCCCTTTCCATATAACCTGGGCGCTGGTTTCATCCTTGCCGGAGCCGCCCTCTCGTTTTTTTCCCAAAGGGTTTCCATGGCCGGAAGAATCGCATCGGCGTTTTTACTTTTGGGGCTGATCCTTCTTTTCCAGTGCGCCACGCTTCCCTTTCTTGTCCGGGTTCTTGCCCGGATTCATGAAATCAGCTTGCTAAACACGATCAGCTATCCCATGGCGACTTTTTTTGGGGTGAAGGCGAGCCTGACGGACGGCGTCATCACCTTTCCCTTCTACGAAGGGGCCATGGAGTTCCCCGGCACCCTTGAGAAGAGCGGTTTTTATTTCTTTATCCTCGCCTTGACAGGAAGTGCGGCGACCCTCTTTTTTTCCGGCCCTTCCTTGAAAAAATGGCTCCTTCTCATTTGTGCGGCGATCACCTACTGGATCACCCGCTATATCGTTATGATCCTTGTGTTCGCCCAGGTGAAACAGGCGGAGATATTCTTTCAGCCCATGGCCGTGATTTTATCCTATCTGCCCCTGGCGGCGCTCCTTGGATACTTGCTTCCGGTCACGCCTGATTTGGGGAGTTTGACCAACCGGATGGCTGAGCCCATTCCCTTTTCAAGGAGAACGGCCGCTGCGTTTCTTGCTTGGAGCCTTGCCATGGTCGCCCTCATGGGCATGTTTGGATTTCATGATCCCGGCAAAAGAAAGGGCGGTCGGATTCTCATTGATGAAAAACACAGCGACTGGGAGTGGTCCCTGCGGAAATTCGACACCACCTGGTTCGGGAGCCAGTCCACCTACAACTACTATTCCATGGCCGCCTATCTGAAATCCTTTTACCAGGTGGATCACCATACCCATGGGGAGCTCACCCCTTCCATCTTGAGCCAATGGGACATCCTGATTCTAAAAACGCCGACCCGGGCCTTTTCAGAGGGAGAGATCGACGCCATCTCCTCCTTTGTGGACAAGGGCGGCGGGCTCTTTCTCATCGGCGACCATACCAACGTATTCGGGATGAGCTATTATCTCAACCCCGTGGCCAAGCGGTTCGGCCTTTTTTTTCATTACGACAGCACCTATGACCTTGATTCGGGCAAGCTGACCCTCTACGAAAAACCGGAGATTTTTCCCCATCCAGCGGTGATGGAGGTTCCTTATTTTTTGTTCGCCACCTCCTGCACCATCGGTGCGCCCTTTAGCGGGGAGGATATCATGACCGGCTATGGATTGAGAAGCAGGCTTCTTTCCTATTCGGGCCGGGCGTTTTTTGAGGACAAACCCCTCCAGGACTATGAGTTCGGACTCTTTCTTCAAGCGGCGGCCGTGAAAAAAGGAAAGGGCCGGGTGGCCGCTTTTTCAGACTCGACCTGCTTTTCCAATTTTTACATGTTCATACCCGGAAAACCCGAACTGGTTTTGGGAATCACCGAGTGGCTGAACCGGGAGAACCGGTTTGGGTATGTTCCCTCTCTCCTGGCGCTTCTCATGGCCGGGTGTGGAATCGCGGGATGGGTGTTGGCGGGAAAAGAGCGATACGGTGTGGTGTTAC
>JAGVHJ010000187.1 GCA_020056645.1 Desulfobacterales bacterium | reverse complement strand
TCCGATATCATGATGCCTCTTATGGACGGTTACTCTCTGGTTCAGAAAATGAAATCCGACAAGGAGACGGAAAACATTCCCATCATTCTCATCACCGCCAATACCGATGAAAATGACCGGATCAAAGGCCTTCAGTATGGCGCTGACGACTTTTTAACCAAACCTTTCCATTATCTGGAACTTCAGGCACGGGTCAAAAACGTGCTGAGCATCAGAAAACTCTATCGGGAAAAACTCCGGTCCGAACAGCTCGAGACCTTCCTCATGGTGCTTGCCTCCGCCATTGAATCCAAGGACAGATACACAGGCGGCCATGTGGAACGGGTGGCCAATTACGCCAAGGATCTGGCTAAAAAAATCAAGCTGCCGGAGGAGAAGATCCGGGAGATCTATCTGGGGACCATTGTGCATGATATCGGGAAAATCGGCATCCGGGATGATGTGCTCAATAAAAAAGGAAGGCTCACCGATGAAGAGTTCGAGCATATCCAAGAGCACCCCGTGATCGGAAAAAGGCTGCTCTCAAAGCTCGAAATAGCGCCTGTGGCGGTCAACATCGCCTATGGCCACCAGGAAAAATGGGACGGCACCGGCTATCCGCGGGGATTGAAAGGAGTGGAGATACCCATCGAGGCAAGGATATCCGCCGTTGCGGACTTCTGGGACGCCATCACCTCCGACCGTCCCTACCGGAAGGCCATGCCCATTGAGCAGGCCATGGGGATCATGCAACAGGAAAGGGGCAAGGCCCTGGCGCCCGATCTTCTAGACGCGTTTATGGATCAAAATGATCAATTATATATGAAATATTTGACCAACAACAGGCCCGGAAGGCCTCCGCTGCAATTTCGGCTGACAGGTGACTATGGAAACCAGAATTGATGTCTGATCGGGAATATGGAAACACCAACCGCCATTCAAGGGAGAGATTAGGTAATGCCAGATCAATTTGAGGAAATACGCAAGGCCAGGAGAAAAAGCATCAAACGCACCAGCTGCCAGTTTGAGAATTCCGTCGAAAATTACCAGGTATATGATTTGTCCATCAAAGGATTCTCCTTTTTGTGCAATAAAAAAAATTGCTTTTTCGACAAGGATTTGCAGTTAAACCATATCGTTTTCAAGGATTCCGAAGGAAAAAAAATCATCGAAGCCTCGGGCACCGTTGTCTATGCCAAAGCCATCGATCACTCGACGATGAAGATCGGCGCATCCTTTGTGAAAAACAGGATCGTCCACTCCATTCTTGGTAAGATCAGGGCGCCCCGCTATATGCCCACCATCCGGATGAACGCAACGATCCGGAATATTGAGGACGCCCTGGCCCCTCCCATCATGGGATTTGTCATTGACTACACCCCCACCGCCACCCGGCTTTCATTCCCGGATCTATTGCCCCTTGGGATAGAGCTGGGAGATGCGGTACATCTGACCATCGAATCAAAAGGGAACATTCTGATTGATGACATGGCCAACATCATCCGGAAAAAAGCGGACTCTTCGGAACTGATTCTCCAGTTCTGCCGGAAGTTCCTGGACATCCCCTACATCAAAACCATTTCAGAGGCCATCACCGACCAGAAAGAGACATTGGCCTTCCTGGAAGAGCTCACCCCCTTTCAGTCGGTTTCCGAGCCCTTCAAGGCCCTGGTCTCCGACTGGCGGATGTATCTCGCCCGGCTGAAGCAGAAACTCGATGGGGAAAATATGAAAAACACCTACCAGGAAGAGCATGAGCAAATCTATTTTTTAAAAGGGATAGAGGAGGATGTGATCAAAAGCATGACCACGTTTATCAGCCGGTTGAACGAGATCACCGACCCCATCGGAAAACCGGAGAATCTGCCCTACAAGAAATATTTCCGGGAGAACATGGCCCCGTTTCTCCGCTCCTCCCCCTTTGTCGCGTCGGTGATCGATAAGGACCGGGGCTATGCGGGCAACTATGAAATCATCAAGCAGCTCTTTGAAAATCCTTACCGGGGAGAGACCCTTTTCGCCAAACTCATCAACCGGCTAACTCTGGACCTGGACGCCGTTAGCGCCCACCAGGACCGGATCCATTTTCTCCATGAGACCATTTCCCAACTCTACCAGAAAAGTGAGGGTCCCTTTTCACTTTACGCGCTGGGATCAGGGCCTGGCGAAGAGATCCTCCGGTTTGTGGAAAAAACGCCATTCTCTCCGGAGAAACCCCTCCTCGCGGCCCTTCTCGACATGGACGCTTTCGCCCTGATTGATTTTAAGGATCACATTCAATACCTGGACCTCTCCCATGTGGAACTGATCACCCTCAACCGCAACCTGTTGAACATTCTGGCGGGCCGGGATGAAGATCCCATCGGAACCAAGTTCTCTCTCACCTATTGCGCGGGCATGTTCGATTATTTTTCTCAAAAAGTATGTAAACGAATCGTCGAATATATGATAGAGCACACCCTGCCAGGAGGCTCTCTCATCGTTACAAATGTTCACAAGAACTGTTTTTCAAGGGCGTTCATGGATTATGGCGGTGAATGGGAACTGATCCTGAGGGACGAAAAAGAGATGCTCGATATGGTGCCCCAAGGCATGGCCCACGAGATCTTCTGGGATGAAAAACGAGCGAATATTTATCTGAGAATCCATATGCCTTCATAAGGAACCTCTGCTTGATGGGAACACCCGAAAAAAAATATCTGAAGGATTACACGAGGCCCATCTATGAGGCGCCTTCAGTTGACATGACCGTTGACCTGTTGGACCATGAGGCGGTGGTCACCACACGGATGAGCGTTGAAAAAAAGGGGGCGACCGCCTTCCCCAACCCGCCCTTTGAAATGGACGGTCAGGAGCTCACCCTCCTTTCCCTGGAGATGGATGGCGCGCTTCTTCCTGAAAAAAGATACACCCTGTCGGCAACCAGCTTAATCATTCATGATCCGCCGGACCGGTTCTCCCTGACAGTGAAAACCCGGATCACTCCCCATGCCAATACCTCCCTTGAGGGATTCTATAAGGCGGGGAGATCTTTTCTGACCCAGTGCGAGGCCGAAGGCTTTAGGCGAATCACCTATTTTCCGGACCGGCCCGATATCATGTCGGTCTACACGACCACTTTGTGCGCCGACCGCGCGCGCTATCCGGTCCTTTTATCAAACGGAAACCTGGTGGAGAGCGGCTTCCTCTCCGGCGGTCGCCACTTCGCCACATGGCATGATCCATTCAAAAAACCATGCTACCTCTTCGCCATGGTTTTCGGAGATTTCACCTGTGTGGAAGATATCTACACCACCGGCTCCGGAAGAGAAATCGCCCTTCGATTCTATGTGGAAATGGAAAACGCCGACAAGTGCGGCCACGCCATGCGCTCCCTCAAGAAAAGCATGCGATGGGACGAGGAGGTTTACGGTCTTGAATACGATCTCGATATCTATATGGTGGTGGCGACCCATGAGTTCAATATGGGCGCCATGGAGAACAAAGGCCTCAACATCTTCAATTCGAAATACGTGCTCGCCAAACAAGAAACGGCCACCGACACGGATTTCCAGCGGATCGAAGGGGTCATCGCCCACGAGTATTTCCACAACTGGACCGGGAACCGGGTCACGCTGTTAAACTGGTTCCAGCTGAGCCTGAAAGAGGGGCTGACCGTATTCCGGGACCAGGAGTTTTCCGCCGACATGGGCTCACGGGCCATCAAGCGCATCACCGATGTTCGCGTGCTACGGGCGATCCAGTTCCCGGAAGACCGGGGTCCCATGGCGCACCCTGTCCGGCCCGAATCCTATATCGAAATGAACAACTTTTACACGGCCACGGTTTACAACAAAGGGGCGGAAGTGATCCGCATGATCCATACCCTCATCGGCAAACGGAAGTTCCGGAAGGGCATGGATCTCTACTTCAGACGCCATGACGGGCAAGCGGTCACCATCGACGATTTTTTAAAGGCCATGGAAGAGGCCTCCGGAACCGACCTGACCCAGTTCCGGCTCTGGTATTCCCAGGCGGGGACACCCCATGTTTCCCTCCTCCGCGCCTATGACCCAATACAGAG
>JAGVHJ010000223.1 GCA_020056645.1 Desulfobacterales bacterium | reverse complement strand
TGCCATCAAGGGTTTCATTCTTCTGATCATAGGAGATTCCAAACTTCTGATCGTTGATGATTACATACCCCTGAACTGGCTGGGTGTCGGGCGCCAATGAAAAATCCGGATGAGAGAGTTCGGGAATTTTGTATTGAAGATCCTGGGGACTCCCTTGGAAATCCTTAAAATAGAGCTTATAGACGACTTCGATTGTCTGGGTCGGATAGTACATGGGCAAAGGGTTTGTAAGCGCCGCGACCAGTCTGAAATTATCCGATACGGGCCTTGGGTGGACAGTGAAGGTAAGGCTATCCATCCGGAAAGATTGGTCGCCGACCTTTATCATGGCGGACGGAACGGTCAGTGTTCCCTCTTTTTCCCCAGGGACCTGAAACACGAAACTCTTTTCAAGTCCAGAGCTCTGCTGAATGGTCCTGCCGTTGATGGTAAATGAAAAGGAACTTGAGGCGCTTTGATTTTCTTCGTAAGAGAGCGGTGTTCCATTCAGGATCACCTGAGATACATCGATTTCCTTTTCATCATCCAGATGCACCGTTATCTTGAAATAGAGGCTTTCCCCCACCACACAGGCGTCGGTGAGCTTTTCCACATCGATTGAATCGGCCATGGAAAATACCGGAAACGCCATGAATAGAATCATGACAAGGAGAGATGTCTTTCGGCGTCCACAGATCATTTTTTAATTCTTCCTCACCAGGGCCTGGGCACGTTCAGAGCACTTCCTGTTTCGGCCTCGTTGGTTTTCTTTCCGCTGTCGTTTTTGTTCAATTCGTTCAAAAGCTCCCTGGCCTGATCCGGGGTCAATTCCAGGGGCTTGGCCTCTTTTTGTCCGCCCCCGTTCTGGTTATTCTGTTTTTGCTGATTCTGTTCCTGTTCATTTTTATTTTTGCTATTTTCTCCCTCGTCCTTGTTCTTCTCTTGTTCTTTTCCTTTGTTATCCTCCTTATTCTCGAGAATCGACAAGGCCTTTTCAAGCTTTTCAATGACGAGGTCGTGTTTGTCAAAGGTGTTATGGTATTCCAACGCCTCTAAAAATGCACGAATTTTTTCCTCTTCAACCATGGCGTCCTGAACCAGGCTTAGGGTCTCATCCCGTTTGGCCGGATCAATTCCCTGATTTTGCGGGCATGCCTGGCCGGGAGGAACCTGTCCGCCCCGCCCCGGTTGGACAGGAACTTTTCCTTCATTTTTTTCTCCCATCTCCCGGATTTTCATCGCGGCTATCCCGGACAGCATCTGGATATCTTTTTGATTATCGGTCAGATAGGAAGAGATGGCGGACGCGCTCCCCTCCTGAGTGGTAATGGCGATGGCCCCTTGCGACGCTTCCCGGAGCACCTTCTGATAGGAGATGGCCGATTTCAAAGCATGAATTGCGTCATCGGGCTTTCCCGAAAAAATCAAGCGGGCCTTGTCAACCGTATCTTTCAGATCTTTCACAAAAAAGTCTCCGGACAGGAACTTTTCACCGGCATAAGCGTCTCTCATTTTTTCGTATTGGGCTGAGCCTCGCTCCAGGTAGGATAGAGCCATTTTCCGGTGTTCCAAGGCCGGCAACAACCGCTCCCGGTTCGCCGCATCTGGCTCCTTTTCCAATCGGGTTTTAAGTGCTTTAAAATAGTCAGATAGAATGGTCCGAAGCTGGGTCAGATCTTCTTTCACCGGCCCTCCGGTTTCCAGGATCACCACAGCGTTCTCCTTGGTTCCGGGGAGCTTGGCCAGAACGGTTTCGAGATTGCCTGTCACAGCGTCGAAAAAGAGGGCCGCGGCCACTTCAGGCGCAATGAGGCGCAATCCTTTCAACACTTCGTCTTCCACTCTTTTAGACTCTTTGCGAAAGGTCTCCTCCCCTTCCGCCGATTTGGGATCACACGCCATCTTCTTTTGAATTTTCAACGCGTGATACCCCCCTTCAAGGGCCGATTGATTTTTTACAAGAGCTTCCCGTTCAATTCCCAGATCTTTCAATAAACCCACTAAATCATCCGATAGAAGAAGCGCGTATTTAAAAACAAGAACCTCCAGAAGTTCGAATGGAGGAAAACTCTGCACACCTTCAGGCCCTTTTTTTTCATCAATAGTCTTGTTTAGTTTTTTTACCTCCTGGTAGACCTCCACCATGATTTCGATCAGAGGCCGCGGAGCAGTTTTGTAAAAATTGAATGCGGTCATGGTCTCTTCCAGAATATCTTTGACCGGTTTTGTGTCGGTGCCCCCCCCTTCCGAAAGAAGTTGGGGAGAGAGGCGATTGAGCCCCTCCTCACAAGAAAGATTCAGTTCTTTGGCCCGGTTAAGGGCGCTGACCGCCGCTTTTCTGTCAAATGTCTGGAAGAAGGCGGCATAGGGATCATCGGCCTGCTTCTGATCCAAAGGCGCTTGTTTCTCTCCCGGCGCGCCCTGGGTTTCGCCGACTTTTTTTAACATCTCTTCAATGGTTTTATTGATGAAATCAAACCCCTTTTCTGCGGCGTCGGCCTTTTCCTTCGCGAGTTTTTTCATTCTCAAACCGGGAGGATCATAACCGCCCGCCCCCTCTTCTTCAGGGGTATCCGGCTCCTGTTTAAAAGTAGCAAGCAGGATCTCCGCTTCCACAATTTCTTTAATGGTCAACGGGTAGATAGATAGAACCGGATCCTTCTTTTTAAGATAATCGCTCAGATTTTTTAGAAGGACGATCATGAAATAATTGTTTTTCCACGCATCAAGAGGCTTTTTCGTGTTGAGCCCCTCCACCACCCACTCCGATAGCCCCGCGGCTTGGTCGACGGCTTTCTTGATTTCTTTCGCGTTTTTCAGGCCATCCTCCAGTTTCCGAAGGTCAGCATCCGGCGCCTGGGCCGGAATGCCCTGGCCAGCGCTCGATGGAGGCTGCCCCTGCTGGGCTTTGGAGTGCTGAGCATTGGAGGATTTTTTGTGATTTTCGAGCTCAGCGTTGGCCCGCTCAATCTCCTTGTCGGCAAGCTCCCTTAAATAGGTTATCTCCTCCCTGGTATCCACATGGTACTGGGCCAGCGTCTTCAGACTGAAATGGAGCATCTCTTCATTGGCCGAATGGAGGTAGACCTGTTCCAGGTGGGGCAAAAGGTCCATCTGGGCGCTCAGAAGATTCTCGATCCCGTCTTCGAGTTTCATATTTTTCCGTTCGAGAAGCTTGATTTGCTCCCAGGTTTCGGTCCACGCCTCCTTGGTAAGAGCCATGTTTTTCTGGGCATAGGTCCCAATCTTACTGAAATCCGTATTGGACTTAACAGCTATTTCCCGTTCGATCTCCAACGACTTTCGGTAAGCGTCACTCGCCTTTTCATATTCGGCAAGCGCCTCTTTTAATGGTTCCGTCTGCTCCTTTGAAGCGTTTCTCATCTTTTCGGCCCGTGCATAATACACGTTCCCCAGATTGAAATAGATATTTTTTAAAAGAATCTTCCGGGGCCCCTTCTTTTCGGCCAACTGATAATCAGAAACCGCCTTGTCGTACTCTCCTTTTTTCTGGTAAGCGTTTCCCCGGTCATAGTAAAGAACAGGTTCGTCCGGAAAAGCCTCAATCCCCTTCCCATAGGATAAGAGCGCTTTTTCGTAGTCCATTTTCAAAAAGAGATCGTTTCCCTCCTTGATAAAGGATTCAGGGCCCTTTTCGCCAAAGGCTGTCCCTGAAAGGATGGTCAGAAGCAAAAAAAGCACAATCCTTCCCATCATTTTTTATCCCTCCTCACTCTCTTTCTCTCGGGAATGAAAAATTCAGCCACAAGAATAAGGATGGCGAGAAACAATGGGTAGATATAGTACTCCTCATAAACCACCTTCTGTTCCTCCTCCTCTTTCTGTTTCTGCACCAGTTCCTTCAATTTATCGGGATCGACGGCCATCTCTTTTTCGATATCCATCTTTTCTTCCGGGGCGATGTGTTTTTTAAAAATTTCCGTCATGTTCACCATGCTGTCCTCCACCGCCATATAAACGCCTTTGGACCGATGACTGATCCCTTTTAAAAACGATTCGTTCAGGGTGGATTTCACGGGATTCCCAGCTTGATCCTTGACGCCAGGAATGATGGCCCCCCCTTTGGTTCCCATGCCGATCGTGTGAATCCGGATACCCTTCTCCTCGTAGGCGCTCTTCGCCAAATCGAAAAAAGATGTCTCGTAGGACTCCTTATCTTTACCCTCAAGGGTTTCAAGGGTCGTATCCCCACCGTCAGTGATCACGATCAGATCCTTGTATTTGTGTTCGGAAAAGTCGAACTGGCGGTCGACGATCTCTTTCAAGGCAGGCATGAATTTTGTTCCCGCATAATCATTGTCGTTGATTGAAACCGCTTCAAGAATTTGTTTAAAATAGGTGTAGTCAAGGGTCAACACGCATTTAACGGAGGGGACCGATGTGAATACGACCAACCCAACATGTTCGCCATCAAGACAAGAGAGGATGTCCCGGATCAGGTATTTGGCTTTTTCGAGCCGGTCCGGATAGAGATCGGGTGCGGACATGCTGGCGGAAACATCGAGAAGAAAGAGGATGTCCCTCGCATTTTCCCGGACCTTCACTTTCTGGCCGTTCTCCTTTTTCTGAATATTTTCAAGGGTCATGGCGGAAGTCACGGTTTTATCGGTTTTGTCGCCGCTCTCAGCCTCTTTCAAGGCCTTGTCCGCCTCTCCCTGGGGACGAATCATGGAAAAGACCAAAAGAAGATAGACGAGGCACAGACACACCCGTTTTGCGATTCTTCCCGTTAAGGAGACGCTGTCGGCGATCTTTTTCATTGATTCCATGTGAGCGAAGGCAGCCATCTTGATTTTTTTATCATGGTAAGACCACACAAAGAGGCCTATCAGAAAAAAAACCGGAAAAAAAAGATAGACGAGCGATTCATTGGCGTAAGCGGTAATTTCAGGTATCATGGAATCCTCCTGAAATAGAGGGTCGCAAGAAGGATTTCGACAATCACTCCCAAAAATCCGGCTACAAGAAAGACCGGAAAGAGTTCGACCCGCTCGGTTTCGATTTTCTTGAGCTCTTTTGTTTTTTCGATTCTGACATCCAATTCCTTCTTAGAAGGGATGGACGATTTTTCAAGCGTATTGATTTCCTGGTAGATTTTTAAAAGCGCATCCCCATCCTGGGCCATGAAAAACTTTCCACCGGTGACCGATGCCGCCGCCTTGATCTCCTCGGTCGAAAAATGGGTATTGATGGAACGGATCACGGTTCCCCGTTCATTATAGATCTGGCGGGGAGAGATGGCGATGGCGTAAATACGGATTTTGTTTTCTTTGGCAAGGGCCGCCGCTTCAGAAGGAAGAAGGGCTTTGTGCCGGTCGTTCATATCTTCCTCTCGCAATACTTGTTCACCGTCGGTTACAAGAACGATGACCGATGATTTAACCGTATAAGCGTTTTCTTCCCGGGCCCGACTCCTCGTCTCAATGGTCTGAAGAATGGCCCGCTCCAACGCATAGCCGATATAGGTGCCGTCCTCCTCTTGAAGCGTCACGTTTTCGAGCTGGCTCACGTAGTCGATGAGAAGCTCGTGCCTCAGGGTCAGGGGACAGGCCACAAAGGGATACCTGGCAAAGGTATAGAGACCGATCAGGTCGTTTCCCCGTCCGGTGAAATAACCACCTCCAGTTTCCGCCTTTGCGGTTTCCGCTGTTCCCTCGATAAACCGCTTGGTGATGATTTTCACCACATCGAGCTTTGACAGGAGGGTGTTTTCAAATTTCATGAAATTGAATTTGAGACCATCAGGACCGGGATGAACCCCCATGCTTCCCGACCGGTCGAGCACCAACTGAATGGAAATTCCTTCCGTGGGCATCTCTATCTTCTTATACTCCTCCCTCTTGGCCTCTTTTTGCTCCCGGCTCTCCTTCCCTGTTTTTTTCTGATCGATCTCCCGTTCAAGATAGGGATGGGAAAAGGCTGTCAAAAGAAAAAGGAGCGAGAGAAGCCTTAAGAGAAACGGCAGATGAACCAGCCTGACCTTGAGGGTCTTGGGCGTTGTCTTGATATTCCGTATGGTTGAAAACCGGATACGAACCGGCTTTTTTTTCCGGAAATAGAAAAAGATCAATAAAGGATAAAGAGTCAGCACACCCATGATGGCGATTCCCAGATTGATCATGTCGAATCTCAAATCAGCGATGAATTGACCGATGCCCATCTATTTTTCTTTCTCCTCGATCTGCCGGGTTCTATCCACAAACGATTTGGCGATTGCAAAACTCGACTCGCCCTTTTCCTTGTCAGGCCGGTACCTGGAATATTTCACATCGTCCGCGTGGGTTGAAAATTCCCGAAGAATATTCTCCGACTCCTGGTCAAAAGGATTGGACTTGAGAAGGGTCGAAAAGAACTCCTCGGTGGTCTGATTTTCGGCACGAATGCCGAACCGATTGCCGATGTAGCTCCTCAGGATAAAAGAGAGTCCATAGTAGAACTCCTGAACGAGCCCTTGTTCGAGAAGTCGCTTTTCCTTTAGCGCTAACAACTCCTTATAAGCGATTTCATGAGCGGGCGCGGGTTTCCCACGGACCATCTCATTGATCCGCTTCCGCCCGAAGATCCAAATGAGAGGAATGATAATACCCAATGCGATCAGGGTCCAGACACTCCACCAGGGAAACCGTTTTTCGGAGAGGGCCAGCGCCTCCTCACGTTTCTGATCTTCCTCCCGTTTCAATTCAGCATCGGATTTGTCTTCGGTGCGCCGCTCCCGTTTTAAAAGCCGGTCCAGGTTGAGATCGGCCTGACCGAAGATCTCAGAGAGCGCCCGCTTTCCCTCGGGCATTTTTTTCACGTCGATCCGGAATCCCTCGGCCATGATACTGAAGCGGGGTTTTGCTTTTTCTGCGCCATGAGGCTCTTCTTTTCCCCCGTCTTCCGAAAGCTCCTTATAGAAAGAGATCATGACCGGAAGGATGGCGTAGTTGCCGCTCAAGAAAGGCTCCAGCACAAATTGCTGAGAATACCGGACTGCCCCCTCTTTGAGCGCCTCCTTTTTTAACTCCGACACATCGGTGGCGCGAAACCGCCTCGACCGCTCATAAAAATTGTCGGAAAATCCGTAGGACTCGAACGGCGGCATTTCAGGCGTGAACGCTTTGTCCACGATAACTTCCACGGAAAAGAGAAGGTTCTCCGCCACCGTTATTGACTCGGAAGAAACCGTTACCCGGACCACGGCGCTTTTTCCTTCGTATTCCGCCCTGTTCTCATGGGTCACCGGAGCTGCATGAAGAAGCGCGCCGTTCAAAAGAAGAAGCCAGGGAAGCATTGAAAGAATCAGGCGGTTCATCTTCTTTTCCCCCTGGATTTGAAAAACTGCACCAGTGAGGTCTCGAAGGAGATCCCGGTGTTGATCTCGAGAAGGTCGATTCCCAGGGATTTAAAAAAAGCCTTGCGATCTTCGTGCTCCTTTTCAACGGAAGAGACAAACCGTACCTGGAAATCCATGCTTGCCGTATCCACGAGAATGATCTCACCGGTTTCCGAATCTTCAAGTTCGATCAAGCCGCAGGGAGGGATTTGGATCTCCCGCGGGTCGGAGACACAGATGGCGGTGATGTCGTGCCGTCTTGCGGCGAGTCTTAAATTGGTCTGAAAATCATTGGAAATGAAATCGGACACGATGAAACAAACGCCCCGCTTCTTTCGTTTCCGGTTCAGATGGTGCAGGGCCGCGTTGATATCGGTCGCGGCGGTCGATCGGGTTTTTTCCAATCCCTTTGCGCTCACGAGAAGCTCTCGGATGATCCGGAGCACATGGCGGCTCCCTTTCTTGGCGGGAATGAAACGTTCGATCTTATCGGAAAAAAGAATCAGTTCGACCTTGTCGTTGTTATGGATGGCGGAAAACGCCAGAGTCGCGCAGATTTTGGCGATGATGTTCGCCTTGGAGAAGCCGGTTGTCCCGAATCCGGAAGAGGCGGACACATCCACCAGGATCATCACGGTGAGCTCCCGCTCCTCCTTGAAATTCTTCACATAGGGGTGGTTCATTCTGGCCGTGACGTTCCAGTCGATGTTTCTCACGTCATCACCGGGAAAATATTCCCGGACATCCTCGAACTCCATACCCCTGCCCTTGAAGACCGAGTGGTATTCACCCGCAAGAACATCACTCACCACTTTGCCAGTGCGCATCTCTATCTGGCGCACCTCTTTCAGGACCTCGTTTAGCTCGTCGCGACTGATCTCCATCATATTCCATTCTCCCGCCGGGAACCAATTCTTTTCCGGTTCCTGTTCAACGTTTTAATATATATTAAGGTAAAACTTGAAGATCGAGTAAAACCTGTCTCGGGAGCATCGCTTCTATGGCGTCGGAAGGGTTGACAAAATTTTCTCAATCACCTTTTCGGAGGTCATCTCTTCGGCTTCCCCCTCATAAGAAATGATAATCCGGTGGCGCAGCACATCATAGGCCATCTTTTTGATGTCATTTGACCGTACATGGTCTCGCCCCTCAATAAACGCCAGGGCCTTTGCGGTGACAATGAGGGCGATCGTCGCACGGGGGGAAGCTCCGCATTCGATCACGTTTTTCAAACCTTCGACAGCGCTCTCTTTCCGTGTGGCATGGACGATATCCACTATGTAGTCTTTCAATTCATCGGAGATATAAATCTCGTCGACGATTTTTCTTGCTTCAAGAAGGGTCGATATGCTGGTTACCTGGGCCACCCTTTGATCGGGATTGATCTTTCCCATTTTTTCAAGAATATTCCGTTCTTCCTTTTTATCCGGATAGCCCACCGTGACCTTCAGCATGAACCGATCCATCTGGGCCTCGGGAAGGGGATAGGTCCCCTCCTGCTCAATGGGGTTTTGGGTCGCCAATACCAGAAAGGGTTTATCAAGCGAATAGGTCGTATCACCCAGAGTCACCTGTCTTTCGGCCATGGCCTCTAACAGAGCCGACTGAACCTTGGAGGGGGCCCGGTTGATTTCGTCGGCGAGAAGGATATTGGTAAAAACCGGCCCCTTTTTAACGGAGAAGGTCGCCTCCTTAGGATTGTATATCTGGGTGCCGACCACATCTGCGGGAAGCATATCCGGCGTGAACTGGATGCGTTTAAACGCTGTGTTCAGGGAGGCCGCCAGGGACTTGATAGCCAGGGTTTTCCCCAGCCCAGGGAACCCTTCCACCAACACATGCCCATCCGCCAAAAGGGCCACCATCATTTTCTTGATCAGATCATCCTGGCCGATGATGACTTTATGAATTTCATCGAACGTATCCTGAATAAACCGGCTTTTTTCCTTCATATCCATTGCCATGAATCACCTCGAAATTGACCACTATTGTTTCGTATTGAACCCTGGGTGTTATCTCTGGACAAACCCGTCCACTCGGGCAGTTTAACTTGTCTTTACACGTTTCATAATCGCATGAAAACAAGTATCATCGGGCGAAGACGATATTGCATTTGGGAAATGGCTTACAGATCCTCATCAAGATCAGAATCTATCAAAAACCGACACTAAAATAATTCAATTGAATCTGGTGTCAATAGCAAAATTGGAAAAAAACCGGTAACTATTCAGGGGCTATTCATCAAGATGGCGAAAAGCCCGTTTTGTTCGTTCCCTATTTTTTTCGGGAGCTTCTTGGCTTTTTGCTGAACTG
>JAGVHJ010000351.1 GCA_020056645.1 Desulfobacterales bacterium | reverse complement strand
CTCTGAAGCGATGATCGGCGGTCCGATATGATATCCACCGTGTTGTAAATGATGAAATCATCCAGGGCCTTGAACTGTTCGAATGAGAGCTGACCGAACTTCACCCCGCAATACATCATTTTCAAATAGTGGGACTCTTCCATATCCATTTCAAAATTGCACACCACCGTAACCGGTAGCTCCTTCACGATAAAAGAGTTGTTTCTCAGCGACACGAAGGGTTCAGGCGACGCCTCCCACTGATCCCGGTCGATGAAATAGTGGCAGGCCAATCCGCACAGACTAATATTGACAATGGGGCCCAGTTTGATGAAGTGGGGGGTGAAAGCGGCGTATGCCCCCTGTTGAAGCCGATACCGGTTTCGTTTCCGGCGGTCTTTGACTTCCCGAAGATATTGCATGCGTGATCACCTCCTTTGGACAAAGGTATTGCATGTTGGATGCGCGAGAATCGATTCGCACGAAAAACTTATATCCGCCGCTGTTTTCGGGAGATGGGAGATCGGCTGACAACGATACTTGAACGTCGTCGGGTCAAATGATTGAAAGAGGAGGTATCGGCGGATTTTGATGACTTATACCGGTACTGCATTCTAAAGTCAATATTCATTTTCTGTAAAAAAATCTTGTGGTAAATAAAGGGGTATGCTACCTAAACAGCTTCGTAAAATAAGGGTTTTTTGAATGACAACCTTAGTAAATAAAGGATCCAGGGCGATAATGAATTCAAAAAAAAAGCTGAAGATCTCCATTGTACTATCTGCGCTTCTCCTTGTGTTAAGTGTCTTGTCCTATGCGGTCTTTCCGGCCCAGAAACCGGAGAAGCCCGTTCGAACCATGTTTAAATGCATTGCGGGCAAAGTGATGTTCACCCATAAAAAGCACTTCGCCGAGGCAGGATATGGGATCGCCTGTACGGATTGTCATCATCATTATGAAGAGGACGAGGCGGCTTTTAAACCCTGCGGCGCGTGCCATGATGCGGAGTTGGGGAAAAATGTTCCTTCGAACTGCCTCGAATGCCACGAGCCGGACGAGGATCATCATCCGGGGAAAGGCCAGATGGACAAGGAGTGTGGTGAATGCCACACGACCCCCGAAGGAGAGCCTTACCCCGCTTCCTGCACAGAGTGCCATGAAGCGGAAGAGATGCCGGGCGACCCCAAACCCATGAATTACAAAAAACGATCGGACGCCTTCCATGAGCAATGCATCGGATGCCATAAAAAGGGCGAGGCCGGACCGGTTGAATGCAATTCATGCCATGTCATTTAACATGAGATAGATCTTCATTAATGGACTTTCGAAAAGAGACAAAGGTTGAATTATGATAAAAAGATCTTTTTTGGGATTGATCAAGCCAAGCCTTCATTATAACGCTCTTGGCGCCAGCGTGACGGAACTTGAACATATCCCCGCCCCACTGGCGACCGTTCTTTTACTGCCCAGCTCACAGCGGAAAAACGCCGCACGGCTGCTCAAGACCGGAGATTCCGTGAAAACGGGTCAGAGACTCTTTTCCGCCGATGGCGTTGACGAATTTATCGTTTCGCCTGTCAGTGGAACTATTACCGCCATCGAGGCTTTCGTGGGATCGTTCGGGAAAACCTACGATAAGATAACCATTGATGTGGCGAAAACCGAAACGTTTGATGCCGGCATCGACCTGTTGAAAAAAGCGCCCTCAGCTGTCACGCTTCAGAACCTCTTAAGAGGGCTTCCTGGCGATCTTCCAGTTGAGGCGCTCACCAGCACTCGCGTAAGGGTCAACACCATCGTCGTGACATGCGCCGAAACAGACCTTCAAGTCGCCACCAACCAGACCACGGTCAAGACACGGATCGACGATATCAAAGAGGGGGTAAAGATCCTGAAGAAGGCCGCCAATGTGCCCCATTTATCCCTGATTGTTCCCAGTCACCTGAAAAACGAGGTGGCCTCGGTCGGACTGAATACCAAAACCGTGGGTGGAAAATATCCTTCCGCCGATTATAAACTCCTGATGAAAGAGGTCTTTGGAACCATCGTTCCCGCCGGAAAAACCTGCGAAGAGATGGGAACGCTTTTCATTTCCGCCGAGGCCGTAGCCAATGTGGGGCGCGCCTATAAAACAGGAACGCTTCCGGTGAACAAGCTCATCACGGTCGTGAACAAGAGCGGCGTGAAAAAAATGGCTCTTGCCCGTATCGGCACCTCGGTGAAAGAGGTTCTCGCCCATTTCAACATTACGGTGAACGAAGGGGATCGCGTCATCTTCGGCGGGCCCATGAAAGGAAACGCCATTTTCTCATTGGATCATCCAATCCTGGGAGATACGGACGGGATCATCGTTCAGGACAAAAAAGATGTTCCAGCGGTTTCCGATTATCCCTGCATCAATTGCGGTGAATGCGTCAGAATCTGTCCGGCCCATTTACCCGTAAACCTTCTGGTGCGCTTTCTCGAAGCCGGTCAGTATGAAGAGGCGCAGATCATGTATGATCTGGATTCGTGTATCGAATGCGGGCTCTGCAGCTATGTGTGCGTATCCAAAATGCCTGTTTTCCAGTATATCACTTTAGGAAAACATGAACTTGCCAAGACAAGGAGCGTGGAGGCGAATCATGCTTAATCAGATCAAACTCAATGTTTCTCATGCCCCTTTCTGGCATGACGGCGGCGCGATTTCAACGAGAAGCGTCCATACCATTCTCGCCGCCCTGATCGCTGTTATTCCCGGATTCATCCGATACGGGATGACAGCGGTGGGCGTCATCTCCCTTGCCATCGCTTCCGCGATTATCTGGGAGATTCTCATGAATCTGGCCATGAAACGGCCCATTTCCACGGATGATGGCACCGCGGCTTTAACCGGATTGCTGTTCGGCATGCTCCTTCCGGCCACAATGCCCTGGTGGGCCGTCATCACGGGTACGTTTGTATCGATTGTCGTCGGAAAGCAGATTTTTGGCGGCATTGGCGGCAATCCATTCAATCCAACCGTGCTGGGAGCTGCAATCCTCATGGTTGCATGGAAGGACCTCTTCGATTTCGATGAGGCGCTGCTCAATTATGAATTTGATTTTATCATGCTTTCTCCCATTGCTGCGTTGAAAAATTTTGGTATAGCCGCAGCGGACAAATTCAGCGCCATTGATCTTCTAATGGGCAATCAGATTGGCGGCATCGGTTCCACCTGCGGCATCCTTTTGATCATAGGGGGTCTCTACCTTATCATCAGGGGATTCATCCGGTGGGAAATTTCTTGCGCCTTTATTCTGGGCATTATGGTGACGGCCTATCTTTTCAACATGGCGAATCCTGAGACGTATGCGGGGCCGGTCTTCCACCTTTTGACCGGG
>JAGVHJ010000240.1 GCA_020056645.1 Desulfobacterales bacterium | reverse complement strand
GTTTTTGTTAATTTCCCCAACTCCGGCGTTGGAAAAAAAATTTTGATCCTCGAAATACCTCATGTATTCCTATGGTCAAAATTTTTTTCCGCCTTGGATTTGAACAAATTTCCTAAAAACTTGAAGATCGAGTAAGAGATCCTACGCCTATTTTTCCATCCGGTCAAAATGGGAGAAGCGCATGGTGAAGGTGCCCCTGCCCTGGGTCGCCGACCGGAGAGTGGTGGAATACCCGAACATTTTGGAGAGGGGCACAATGGCGCTGATCTCCTGAATGCCGCTTTTGGCGTTGATGAAAGAAATCTTGCCGCCCCGGGCGTTGAGTTCTCCAATAACCTCGCCCATGAATGAATCCGGAACGAGGATTTCCACATCCATGATCGGCTCCAGCAGGAAGGGCGAAGCCTTGGTCATGGCTTCCCTGCATGCCATGGTGGCGCTTACCGTAAAGGCGAGTTCGGTGCTCTGGGACTCCCGGATCGATCCTCCCACAAGAAGCGCCGCGACATCCATGACCGGATATCCCATGAATGCCCCGCTTGCAAAGGAGTCCATGATTCCTTTTTCGATAAAAGGGAGAAAGATGTCGGGGATGATATCCGGAGAGACCTCTGACCGGAAGAGGTTTCCGGCTCCTCGTTTGCGGGGCGATAGGCTCAAGGTCACCTCGGTGAAGTGGTGCTGGCCCGCCACGTCGCGGTCAAAGGCGACGGTGGCCTCGGCGTCGGCTCCGATGGTTTCACGGTAAACCACCTGGGGTTTGCCCACGTTCACATTGGTGTTAAACTCCCGGAGCATGCGGCTGATGATGATCTCCAGATGGAGCTCGCCCATGCCAGAGAGGATCGTCTGACCGGTATCCTCATCGGTCTTGACCCTCAGGGTGGGATCCTCGGCGATGAATTTTTGCAACACCTCATCGAGTTTCTCCTGATCCGCATGGGTTTTTGGCTCGATGGCGATGGAGATCACCGGTTCATAGAACTCCATCTTTTCAAGGAGAACTGGGTGGGCGGCGTGGCAGAGGGTATCCCCGGTCGATGAGTCTTTCAGGCCCACCACTCCGATGATGCTGCCAGCCCCCGCTTCTTCGATCCGCTCTTTTTTATTGGCGTGCATTCGTAACAGACGAGAGAGCTTCTCTTTTTTCTGGAGGCCTGGGTTGTAGACCTCTTCACCGGTTTTCATGGTGCCGCTGTAGATTCTCACAAACGAAAGTTTTCGGCCCTCCATCATGGAGACTTTGAAAATCAGAGCCGCCAGGGGGCCGTTGTCCCGTGTGGGGAAGGCGATGCTTTCACTGGTGACGGGATGGATTCCCTTCATGGGAGGCACATCCATCGGGCTTGGTAAATATTGGATAATGGCGTCCAAGAGGGGCTGGATGCCCTTGTTCTTTAAGGCGCTGCCGCACAGGACAGGCACGATCGCCAACCCGATGGTGGCCTTCCTGATAGCCGCGACGATGGTTTTTTCATCCACGGGCGCTTCCGCCAGATAGGCCTCCATGATCGTGTCGTCGAAATCGGCGACGCCCTCAATGAGCATATCCCGGTAATTTTTGGCGGTATCGGCCAGTTCCGGTGGAATAGGCCTTCGTTCATATGTGGCGCCCATGCTTTCCGTATTCCAGGTGATCTGCTCCATGGAAACAAGGTCGATCACCCCGGAGAATTTTTCCTCCGCGCCAATGGGAAGCTGCAAAATCAGTGGCCGGGCCTTGAGTTTTTCCTTCATCATCTCTACGGTGCCTATGAAGTCTGAGCCGACCCGGTCCAGTTTGTTGATAAATGCGATTCTGGGAACCTTGTATTTGTCGGCCTGCCGCCATACGGTTTCAGACTGTGGCTCCACGCCGCCCACTGCGCAAAAAACGGCGATAGCGCCGTCTAAAACACGGAGGGAGCGTTCGACCTCAATGGTGAAATCTACATGGCCGGGGGTATCGATCAATTGAATGATGTTGTTCCTCCACGGACAGGTGGTGACGGCGGAGGTGATGGTGATGCCCCGTTCCTGCTCGTCGGTCATCCAGTCCATCACGGCCTCGCCGTCGTGGACCTCACCGATCTTGTAAGATTTACCGGTATAGTAGAGAATCCGCTCCGTTACGGTGGTCTTTCCGGCATCGATATGGGCCATGATGCCGATATTCCTGATCAGGCTGATTTTTTCTTTTTTATTCATCTTACTAACAGCATGTCCATCTTAAAGTGACGATTAATAGGTTATGAATGAATAGACCGAAGGCTTCAGACACGCTCTAAGATAATATGAGATTCATGTCAAGTAAAGAAGCGGCAGGGGAATCGCATGTACCGATGGTAAGAATCCACTTGAGCCGCAAAAGGCCTTCGAATCTCTCATCCGAAAAAAAGTGGTAACTAGTCAGCAGCGATTCATCAAGATGGCGAAAAGCCCGTTTTGTTCGTTCCCTATTTTTTTCGGGAGCTTCTTGGCTTTTTGCTGAACTGGCGAAAACTCGGCCTAAAGGCCTCAGACAGTTTACCCGTTCTATCGCAAAAAGCCTTCGAATCTCTCATCCGAAAAAAAATAAATGTCACTCACAAAAAGGCCTTTTTTGCGCTATAACAAGAGCCGTCTAAATGATACATGCGAGCACCCTGAAAGAAGCGGGTCGTGTGTTGTGAACGGATCGTTGATCGATCAAGGAAGGAGATTAAAAATCGCTCAATGAAATCTATTTATTGTGTTTGTGGTTTAATTATGTATACATACCATTTTTAAATTCATAAATGATAGATATTTTATATTTAATTATTCGAATTTAATGAATATTTCAAGCGAATGAAAAAAAGAATACTGGGGCAGGAAAAATCACAGCTGGTCGCGGACTGGCACGCGCTTGAGCGTGTATTCATCCGTCCGGAAAACGAGGCCACCCGCGTCACGCTGGTCAAGTATATGGAACAGATCCTTTTCGGGCTCCATGAATTTCTGAATAAAAATGTCGGCATCACCGAAGAGATCAGCTTGAAAGAGCTGGCGAAGCACTTTACCGATACCCGCATCGGGAAAGATCCTGAAAAAAAACTGAAAGATGTGATCACCGATATCATCAAGGAGATCGCGCCCCATGCCGTGAACGTGGCCTCCCCTTATTTTGTCGGCCACATGACCTCCGCCATCCCGTTTTTTATGGTTCACCTCAAAACCATCGTCTCCGCGCTGAATCAAAATGTGGTCAAACTGGAAACATCCAAGGTGGTTTCGGTCATCGAGAAACAGGTGATCGCGAAGATTCATCGGCTCATCTACAATATGGGAGAGGAGTTTTATCAGGCCCATGTACAGAATACAACGACCTCCCTGGGTTGCTTTACGGAAGGCGGAACGGCGGCCAATTTAACGGCCCTCTGGGTTGCCAGAAACGCCGCGTTTCCCCCGAAACAAGGGTTCCGTGGGATTGAGGCTGAAGGAATCGCCCAGGCCTTTAAAGCCTACGATGTTGACAGGGCCGTGGTGCTTGTTTCGATCCGGGCCCATTACTCCCTGAAGAAATCGGGGGGCATCCTGGGAATCGGCAATCAGAATGTGATCGCCGTGGACGTGGATGAGCGGAACAAGATCAACATCGATCTTCTGCGGCAGGAAATCGACCGGATTGAAACGAGCGGCCGGACCAGAATTATCGCCATCGTGGGCATCGCCGGAAGCACGGAGACCGGGAGCGTCGATCCCCTGGAGGAGATCTCGGCCATCTGCCGGAAAAAGAAGATCCATTTTCATGTGGATGCGGCCTGGGGCGGCCCTACCCTCATGTCGGAGAAATACAAGCATCTCTTGAAGGGCATTGAGCTGGCCGATTCGGTGACCATAGACGGCCACAAACAGTTTTACATGCCCATGAGCTGCGGGATGCTCTATTTCCAGGACCCATCGATCATGGATCTCATGGCCTATCACGCGAGCTATATTATCCGGCCCGGCAGCGTGGATCTGGGTATCAAGACCTTTTCCGGTTCCAGGGAGGCCAATTCCCTGATTCTCGACAGCGCGCTCAAGATCATGGGAACCCGGGGGTACGCCCTGCTCATTGAACATGGGATCGATGTGGCCGCCGAGTTCGCTTCCGAGATCGAGAAGCGGGAGAATTTCGAGCTCGTGACCCGGCCCGAATTGAATATCCTTACCTACCGGGTGTTTCCCAAGAGCCTCAAAGAGGCGTATGAAGCTGGGACGGACGAAATCAAGAAGGCTGTGAACGAAAGGCTCAATGAAATCAACCGAATCGTTCAGCAGGCCCAACGGGAGTCGGGCAACAGTTTTGTTTCGAGAACCGCGTTTAAAATGAAAGGGTTTCCGGAAGAGCAGGTGGTGGTGCTCCGGAGCGTCATTATGAACCCAATGACCACGATCGCCATTTTAAAGGCGATTCTTGACGAGCAGGAAAAAATTTATCTTGACTGGGAATCGGGAAAGTTGAAAAACAAGGGGCGGTTTCGAATCGCCGATGAGATGGAAAAAAAAGGATAGACCCGTTGCTTGCTGAAATGGATGGGAGCCAGAAAAAAAAGATGAAGAAACAGGTGACACTGGTCATCGCTACCAGAAACAAGGGGAAGACGGAAGAGATTCGGGCGATGTTGGAAGGCCAGCCGGTTCTCATCAAGAATCTCGATGATTTTGGTCCCATCCCCGAGGTGGTCGAGGATGGGGCGACTTTTGACGAGAACGCCTATAAAAAGGCGAGTTTCACTGCGCGGGTGCTGGGTCTGCCAGCTCTGGCCGATGATTCCGGCCTGGTTGTTTCCGCCCTAGATGGCCGGCCAGGGGTGCATTCCGCCCGGTATGGGGGGCCTGACGCCACCGATGAAGAACGGGTTCAAAAGCTTTTGGCAGAGATGAATCGTGTGAAAGATCGTTCCGCCGCCTTCCAATGCGTCATTTCCATCGCCGTTCCCCAGGGGGCGGCCCTGACCTATGAAGGGCGGGCGGAAGGCCTCATCGTCGAACAACCCTCTGGGGTGGGAGGGTTTGGTTATGATCCCATCTTTTACTATCCGGAATACAAAAAAACCTTTGCCGAGATGACCATTGAGGAAAAAGGGCGTGTCAGCCACCGGGGAAAGGCCCTATCCGAAGTGGTGAAGGAGTTTGACAAGGTGGTGGCATGGATTGATCTCAATATGCCCCGTTTTGTTTCCAGCCATGGTGAGGGCGGCCATTGAAAGCGAAGAAAAACGCATGTTCCGTGAAACGCAATTATTTTCCTTGAAAAAAGGGCGTTTTAGCCTGCGGTTTTCAAGGGATATTTAACACATATTCAATGTTAATGATTTAAATAGAAGGCGAATATTATGACACTTCAGATGAAATTGATGGATGTGGCGAGTGAAATCGGCGGCGTTACGGATTACGATGCGGCCATGCGGATTCTTGAAAAAAAAATGGACAAGGCGAACCATGCCAAAATTGGCAGGATCCAGTGCAAGCCTTTGGTGATCAAGATCGCGAACGCCGTGGTGATGTGTGATCCGGACGCGGTATTTGTCAATACCGGTTCCGCAGAAGACAGGGCGGCTGTCCGTTCTCTTGCCTTGAAAAACGGCGAAGAGAAACCGCTCGCCATGGAGAACCACACCATTCACTATGATCTCAAGGAGGAGCAGGGAAGAATCACGGATCGAACCTATTACATGGCGGAACCCTCTGAAACCGTCAGCTCCCTTGCGAACCGGATCGACCGGACAGAGGCCTTCTCAGATATCCTGAAAAAAATGACCGGTATCATGAAGGGCAAAACCATGATCGTCGGATTTTATATGAGGGGTCCCGCCGGAAGTCCCGCATCCAATCCGGCGGTTGAAATCACAAGCTCCGCCTATGTGTCCCACAGCGCCGATATTCTCTACCGGAACCTATTCGATATTTTTGACCGGGAGGTGGAACGGCTCGGCCATTTTTACGCCAACATTCATTCGGAAGGAAAAAACCGGGCCGAAGATCTTCCAAACGCCAGGGTCTATATGGACCGGAGCACCCAGACCACTTACAGCATCAACTGCACCTACGCAGGAAACACCCTGCTCATGAAAAAAGGGAACCACCGGTTTTCCGTGGATAAGGCGGTTTATACCAACCGGGGGAATGAGCTTTCGGAGCATATGTTTATCACCGGCATTGAAGATGAGGATGGAACCATCACCTGGTTTGCGGGGGCTGCGCCCAGCGGGTGCGGAAAGACCACGACCGCCATGGCCGGCAGCCACTTTGTGGGAGATGACCTGGCCCAGATGTGGATCGACAAGGATGGGTTTGTCCGTTCCATCAACCCGGAAAACGGGATCTTCGGGATTGTGGAGGATGTGAACTGGGAGGGAGATCCCCAGTTGATGAAGCTTTTAAGAAATCCCGGCACCGAGGTGATCTGGTCGAACGTGCTGATCGACGATAAGAAGGTTCCCCATTGGACTGGAAATGGCGAGCCAATACCCGAGAAAGGCTTCAATTTTCAGGGAGAGTGGAAAAACGGCATGACCGATAAAAACGGAAAACCCGTTCCCATTTCCCACCCCAACGCCCGTGCGACCCTCTCTTCCGACGCCCTTGCCAATTACTCTCCCAAAGCAGAGGACCCCGCCGGGGTGGAAACCCGTGTCATCACCTACAGCGGGCGCGACAGCGACACCATGCCCCCGGTGTGGGTGGCCAGGAATTCCGACCATGGCGTGGTGATTGGCGCTTCCATTGTTTCCGCAGCCACCGCAACCGAAGTGGGAGCAACCGGCGTGAAAAGAGCGCCTTGGGCCAATGCCCCCTTTATCCCCGGTGCTCTGGGAGACTATATGGACGCCCAGTTTAAATTCTTCGGCAGCAATAGAACCCCCGATTCCAAACGGGTGGTAATGGCCGGGCTCAACTATTTTCTGACCCATGAAGCCAGGGGCGGTGAGTCCAAAAAACTTTTGGGAGAAAAACGGGATGTGAAGGTATGGCTGGGATGGCTTGCAAGGCACGCGAACAGAAAGGTCGGCACCATCCAGACTCCCATTGGGGGGATTCCCAGATACGACGATCTGAAATCGCTTTTTAAAAAGATCATCGATAAGGAGTATCCCGAAAGCCTTTATAACAAACAGTTCTCCCTCTATGTGGAGAATATCCTGAAGCGGATCGAGCTTCAGGAGGCCGCATATGGAAAGGAAAAAGATGTTCCAAAGATTCTGTTTGACGTACTTTCCGAACAAAAGAGAGGCGTTCTGAAATTGAAGGAAAAGTATGGAAGCGTTGTTACTCCTTCCCAGTTGACTGCGGCCCAATAGTTTTCGCGTTCTTCAAGGTTTACGACAATCGCGATCAGGTTGGCTTC
The DNA here is from genome assembly GCA_020056645.1 of Desulfobacterales bacterium. Lineage (GTDB taxonomy): Bacteria > Desulfobacterota > Desulfobacteria > Desulfobacterales > JAHIVH01 > JAHIVH01. The sequence continues at coordinate 2,084 of JAGVHJ010000240.1, read as the reverse complement.
CGGCGGCCCTGCCGGTGGCCAACCTTTTAGAACAAGGCGGTGACGCCATTTGAACTATCTCTAAACGCCCCCCCTCCAATCTATTTGTCCAGATTTTTAAATTCTGGCCGCCGGAGGTTGTCAAAACTGAACACAATGTAACTATTCAGTATGGCCTTGTTTTAGCCAGTTCAGCAAAAAGCCAAGAAGCTCCCGAAAAAATAGGGAACGAACAAAACGGGCTTTTCGCCATCTTGATGAATAACTGCTGAATAGTTACAACACAATTAGAGTAATGATGCCATGACCCGGTCCGAACCTGCCGTCACAGATAAAAAAGGATTTGCCCGGAGGATGGCGGTCTCCCTCTTCATGGGATTCTCTTCGGGACTGCCCCTCTTTTTGACGACCGGAAGCCTGATTCAGTCCTGGATGAAGGAGGAGGGGGTTGATCTTTCCGTCATCGGGCTCACCTCCCTCATCGGTATTCCCTACTCCATCAAATTCGTGTGGGCCCCCTTGTTTGACCGGTTCACCCTTCCTTTTCTGGGCAGAAGACGGGGGTTTCTTCTTCTGACACAGGTGGCGCTTTTTTTCTCGATCATCCTTCTGGGCCGGACCGATCCCTCCGGGCATCTCTGGATGGTGGCGGCCACCGCTTTCCTGGTGGCTTTTTTCAGCGCTTCCCAGGATATCGTCGTGGACGCCTACCGAAGAGAGGATCTGCCTGACACGGAACTGGGCCTCGGCTCTTCCCTCTATATCAACGGTTACCGGGTGGGGGTACTCCTCGCCTCCGGCGGGGGATTGATCCTCGCGGACCTGATGCCCTATCGAACGGTCTACCTGATCATGGCCTCATGCATGGCCGTGGGGATCACCGCAACGATTCTAACCCCGGAGCCCCTTTCTCCCGAAAAAACGCCAACAACTCTCAAGGCGGCGGTTGTTGAACCGCTGGTCGAATATTTCAAGCGGGATGGCGCGATTCTTATTTTAGCCTTTATTCTTTTCTATAAGATCGGCGACACCATGGCATCGGCCATGACCATGCCGCTCTATCTCGATATGGGGTTCACCAAGACAGAGGTGGGGACCGTCGTGAAGCTCTTCGGATTCTGGGCGACCATTTTGGGGAGTCTTGTGGGCGGGATCTTCATGATCCGGCTTGGAATCTTAAAAAGCCTCTATATTTTCGGCGGCCTTCAAGCCCTTTCCACCGCCGGGTTTGTTTTGATCGCCCAGACCGGTCATTCGGTCCCCCTTCTTACAGGCGTCATCACCTTTGAAAATTTGAGCGCCGGCATGGGAACCGCCGCCTATGCCGCCTTTATGGCGAGCATCACCAATAAGAAGTTCACGGCCACCCAATACGCCCTCCTATCGAGTCTCATGGGTGTTCCCAGGGTATTCGCCGCGGCCCCCACCGGGTATCTCGCGGCCCATTTTGGCTGGACCGGATTCTTTATTTTCTGCACGGCCATCGCCCTGCCGGGCATTCTGCTGCTCTTGAAGATCGGGCCCATCTACCATCCATCCAATGGCGAGGCTGTGAGGGTGAGCCCATGAATCTTAACCCATCTCTGTATCATGTTTTCGGGAGTTCCTTTGGCGACATCGGGATGCTTTACCAGAAAGAGCCGTTTCAGTTAAAAGAGGTTTTTCTTCCGGGAACGTGGCCGGAGAGAGTCGACCGCATGGAAGGAGAGGCGTGGAAAAAGGATGGCGAACCCTCCTTGCAGGTAGAGGCGCTCTCCCGGATGATGGCGGGCTATTTTGAGGGGGAGCCCGTCGCCATTCCCTGGAAGGCTCTTGATCTCTCCAGGATGACCATCCTCGAGACAGCGGTTTTCCGGGCGACCTCCGCAATACCCTATGGCGAGGTGGCTTCCTACCGGGAGATCGCCCGCGCCATCGGTAGAGAAAAGGCCTTCCGGTTTGTGGGAAACACCCTTGCCCAAAACCCCTTTCCCATCCTCATTCCCTGCCATCGTGTGATCCGAAGTGATCAGAACCCCGGCGGTTTTGGCGGCGGCGAGGAATTGAAGAAAAAAATGATTGCCCTTGAAAAAAAATATAAGAACAGGTATCAGCGGAACGAAGCG
>JAGVHJ010000028.1 GCA_020056645.1 Desulfobacterales bacterium | reverse complement strand
GGCCGTCAAGGCGAATCCTACATGCGATTCCCCTGATCGGAAACCGGTTCAGGGTTGCCAATCATTATAAGGCTTGTCGATGGCATCCATGATCGTGCCGTACTGGCCATTTTCCTTTAGCTTCTGGATGGTTTCCGAAAGAAAAAGATCCACCGCCTTTCCATTGTCACCCTTTGGCAGAACGGCCTTTACCTCAAACACCTGGTAGAGCTCCCGATGGATGTTGGCGAGATTCTGGTTTTTTATGATCAGGTCTGAGGCGTTGTCCGCGAATATAAAACCATCGATGCGGCCGGCGTTGAGTTTCTTTAGGCTGCTTTCGATATTGGGCGACCCAATGATCTCGGGATGGAAATAGTGAACATGGGCCGCGTCGGTCTCCACCTTGTAGGCTGCTATTTTGGTGCGATCAATGGGTTTGTTTTTGTGGGTATATAGAACAAAATTCACATGGAACAAGGTGGCGGTGGAGAGGTCATAATTGAGGGTTTTTTCATCCGCGGCGGGATGCTTGATCAGCGGCATATGAAAATCCACCTCGCGGTTGATCACGCTCGTCATGGAACGTTGGAACGGTAAGACCTTGTAGTCAATGGTCCGGTTGCCCGTGCGGGCGATCGCCTTCACCAGATCGACCAGAACGCCTTTCTCGGTGTCTTCGGCGTAAACGGGCATTTTAGCGATAGAGCCATTGACGACCTCCCCTTCACCCCACGCCGCTGTTGCTGACATGGCAAATAAAATCATACAGATGTGAATCAGATTCAAGTGAATTTTCATGTCTATATCTCCTTGGTTGAGTTGAGTCATATGTTAAAGGCGCTGTTCAACTTCTAACCCTAAAGGCTTAGGTCTTGAATTTGCCAAACATGCCATTCAGCTGGTTGGAGAGATCGGAGAGGGCCCTGGACCGATCGTTCAGTTGCTTACTGTTGGAAGAAATATCTTTAACGGATTCGCTGACATGGGCGATGTCATCGGCGATATCGCTGGTCACATGGGCGCTTTGGGCTAAATTGGCGTTCACCTCCTGAATCCCTTTGAAGGCCTGGGAAATGTTATTTGCGATCTCCTGAATGGAGATCGACTGCTCTTCAACAGAGGCGGTGATGGTGGTGACAAGCTCATCCACATCCTTGATGACGGCGGCGATCCGTTCAATTTCGGAGACGGTCTCCGCCGTGGATTGCTGGATGTCGGTGATTTTCATTTTTATGTTTTGTGTGGCCAGCGCGGTTTGCTTCGCCAGCTCCTTGATCTCGTTGGCTACTACGGCGAAGCCTTTTCCGGCGTCTCCGGCCCTGGCAGCCTCAATGGTTGCGTTTAAAGCCAGGAGATTGGTCTGTTCCGAAATATCCGTGATCGCCTCCGTGACTTCGCTGATGGAAGCGGCGGCCTGGCCCAGATACCCCACTTTCCGGGTGGCGCTCTCCACTTGTTGTACGGCTCCGATGGTGATTTGCCGGGTTTTTTCAGAGTTGGCGGCGATCTCATTGACGGTGCAAGACATCTGCTCCGAGGCGGTCGCCACCACATTCAAATTACTGGTGGCCTGCTCGCTTGCGCTGACCACGCCTCCGATGCTGGTGCTCATTTCATGGGCCGCGGACGCCACTGTCTGAGATCGGACGAGAACCGTGTCGGACCCTGCCGAGAGATTTTTTGAAATGTTCAGAAGATCTTCGGATGAGCGATCAATGGTTTTTGCTTTTTCCGAAATGCTCGAAATCATCTTCTGAAGATTCTCCACAAACTGATTGAACCGGTCGGCGAGCGCGCCGATTTCATCCTGGTTGGTGATGACCAGCCGCTGGGTGAGGTCCCCTTCGCCGCTGATAATGCCTTCCAGGCTATCACGGACATGGCCGATCGGTTTAACGATGATCCGGTGGATGAAGAAGAAGAGGGCGAAAACGAGAACAAGATCCACGATCAAAATCGCCCCAATGATCTGGAGCCATGCTTCCCTCGACCGTATTTCCATCTGACGGGTGGTGATACATACCTGCACCGATCCCAAGGATTCTCCTTCTTTTTCGATCGTCTGGCGTCTCGTGATAAACTCTCCTTCGATGGGGTGTTTGGTTTCGACGGGCTGGCCGGTTTCGTCGCGTACAATTCCCGCATAAATCGATTTGTTGTCGGGATTGATTATTAAAATACCATGCATCCGTGGGTCCATGAGCTGTAGCCGGAAAATTTCCTTGATAAAGAGATCGTTCATCTCATAAAGGGGAACGGCGAGAAATTTGCTCAGCTGGGCGATCGACAGGTCCGCATACTGATTGAGATCACTTTTCATGCCGGCCTTATTGGTCATGTGGCTGTATGTGGCATAGCCGATGAGAACAAGGGTCGTTAAAAGCAACAAGATCAAGCTCATTTTCATTTGAAGGCTCTTTAAGCCTCTTTTCGCCTGTGTTTCCGCCATGTCGCCCTCGTTGGGTGGTTGAAATGTTATTGAAACCTGATTCCACGGAGTTGAACGATTGTCAATTCACGCCATATATTCAGAACGTCTGACCTGCGGAATCGCGGTCATTTGCTTGAGAAACGGTTTCGGCTGAAATATATGAAGAACGGATGTCGTGTATTGTAATTAATGGTAATATATACACCTCACATGGGTTATGCAAGGGGAAAAACAGCTCATAAATGCACTATATTTATATGGATTCCTTTCATGGAGAAAAAGAAGCCTCCCTGACGCCCCTTTTTTTTATAAACACCGATTTTCGCAACATTATTTCCAGTAACGGTGGTATCCCTATATTGGGAAGG
>JAGVHJ010000475.1 GCA_020056645.1 Desulfobacterales bacterium | reverse complement strand
GCCAAGGCCGATCTTTTTTTCACCATCGGCCTTCCCTATGAACGGTCGGTTGTGAAAAAAATAGCGACCGGCTTCAAAAATCTGAGAGTCGTCAACACGGTGGAGGGCATCTCGTTTCGCAAGATAGAGGGCGGCCATATCCATGCCCACGATCACGACCATGAAGCCTCTTCGCTCCTCTCTGATCGCGAGGATGGGAGCGTCGGCAACGATCCCCACACATGGCTCAATCCCCTTCTGGTGATCACGCAAGCGGAAAATATTCTAACGGCTCTGATTGCAGCCAATCCAGAGAGTCGATCCTTTTACATGGCCAATTTTGAAGCATTTACGGGAAAATTGAAAGAGCTTGACGGCATGATCCGCTCTCTTCTCGAACCGGTCAAGGGGGGTGTTATTTTTGTCTTCCATCCCGCCTATGGTTATTTCACCGACGCTTACGGCTTAAAACAGATGCCCGTTGAAATCGAGGGTAAGTCCCCCAAGGCAAAGGAGCTTGCCTTTTTTATTAAGCAAGCAAAGGAGCATCATGTGCGGGCCCTTTTCGTTCAGAAGGATTCAAGTCATGTCGCAGCGAAAAAGATCGCCGCGGCAGTCAACGGCGTGGTCGTTGAGGTGAATCCTCTTGAGAAAAATTACTTCGGCAACCTGCTGGCCATCGCCGAAGCGGTGTCGGGCGCCTTGAAAAAGGAGCCAGGCGAGGAATGAAAGAGGAGATTGTCATCGCCATCAACGATGTTTCATTCCGCTATGGCCGGGAGCCGGTTCTGGAGAGTGTCACGATCGTCGTCCGGAGATATGATTTTTCGAGCATCGTTGGACCCAATGGAAGCGGCAAAACAACCCTTTTAAAGCTGCTTTTAGGTCTTCTTCCGCCCGCAACGGGAACCATTTCCGTTTTTGGAAAGGCCCCGGAAAAGGCGAGACGCCATATCGGTTACATGCCCCAGTATATCCATCTCGATATGAAGTATCCGGTCACGGTCACCGATGTGGTGATGATGGGGCGGCTCAAGGGAAATCTGGGCTTGAGGTTTTCGAAAAAAGACCGGGAGATCGCCTCTCGCGCCCTTGAAGAGGTTCGGTTGCATGATCTGTCGGACCGCTCCTTTAACGAACTCTCCGGGGGCCAGAGGCAGCGGGTTCTGATCGCGCGGGCACTGGCCTGCGAACCCGATATCCTTCTTTTGGATGAACCCACCTCCAATATGGATCCGGAGGTGGAGGAGGCCCTCTTCACCATTCTCAGCGACTTGAACAAGCGGATGACCATTCTCCTTGTGACCCATGACCTGGGTTTCGTATCCCAGGTCGTGAAGAGCGTGATCTGCGTCAACCGGAAAGTGGTCGTGCATCCGACCACCGCCATCAATGGCGCCATGATCAATGAGATCTACGGCGGCGATTTGAGAATGATACGCCACGATCATATTTGCAGTGAAAGAGGCCACATCAATGAGTAGTTTTTTTTCGGCGGTCATGGACCCGGATAACGGGTTTTTGAGGCTCGCCTTTTACGTGTCGGCCCTTTCAAGCGTTTCCTTTGGAATCGTCGGGGCCTATGTGGTCACCCGGCGCATCAGCTATATCGCGGGCTCCATTTCCCATTGCGTATTCGGCGGCATCGGTCTTGGTCTCTTTCTTCAGAACCGGGTGGGGCTCTCCTGGTTCGATCCCATGGTGGGGGCGGTCCTCGCGGCTCTCTTCTCGGCGGTGATCATCGGGTTTGTGAGTCTGAAAATGAAACAGCGGGAAGATACGGTCATCGGCGCCCTGTGGGCCGTGGGCATGGCCGCGGGTCTCATTTTTATCGACTTGACCCCCGGCTATTTCGATATGACGAGCTATCTCTTCGGCGATGTTCTCCTTCTCTCCGACAAGGACCTCTACCTCGTGGCCGGACTCGATATCCTGGTTGCGGGTTTCTCCATCTTTTTTTATAATATTCTTCTCGCCGTCTCTTTCGACGAGGAGTTCGCCTACTTGAGAGGCATCCATTCCGGCCTCTTCTATATTCTTCTTCTCTGCTTGACGGCCCTGACCGTCGTTCTCCTGATCCGGATCGTAGGAATCATCATGGTGATCGCGCTTTTGACCCTTCCTGCGGCTGTGGCGGGGCACTTTTCCAAACGTCTGTGGCAGATGATGATCTATTCGATCCTCTTATGCATGGCCTTCTCTTTTACGGGCCTCGCCGTCAGTTTTTCCATGAATCTCTCAAGCGGCCCCACCATCATCCTGGTCGCTGGAACCGTTTACCTGGTCACCCTCATGGGAGGACTTTTCCTCAAACGCTCCTGATCGATTTTATCGTCATTTTCAATGGTGGAGGCTTCTGTCATTGAAAATACCAATTGGACAGGGATGTTCCGGCCATGGCATAGATAGTGCCCGAACGAAAACCAGGATTTTTTTTCAAGTTCAAGGAAGGCGAAAACTTTAACCGCAGGAATACATAGACGTATTTCGAGGATTAAAATTTGAGCCTGACGTAGAAATTGGGAAAAAAGAGGGGCTTCGTTCAGGCAATAGATAGCCTTCGATTGATATTGACCACTATCTTTAATGACAGGAGGAACCGATGAAACCGGAACAATTCGCCAAACGAATCACACGATCCCTGACGCTTTTCACCCTATGTTTGATGACGACTGTGGCCCATGCCGGTCCCCTTGATCCCTTCAAGGGAGAAAAGGGCGCGATCCGGATTTCGGGAGGAACGGCCCACATCCCCGTGATGAAGGCGGCTGCCGTTAAAATCATGGCCTTCAATCCGGAGATCCTTATCAGTATCGCGGGCGGCGGTTCAGGCGTGGGCATCAAACAGGCGGGGGAGGGGCTTGTGGATATCGGAAACTCGGGAAGGAAGCCCACCGATGAAGAGATAAAAAAGTATCGGCTGACGGTCTTCAAGTGGGCGATCGACGGCGTGGGGGTCGTTGTCAACCCAAAAAACAAGGTGGCCGGCCTTTCCACGGAGCAACTAAAGGCGAT
>JAGVHJ010000469.1 GCA_020056645.1 Desulfobacterales bacterium | reverse complement strand
ATACTGAATAGTTCCTTATTTTTTCGCTATCCGTTCGTCCACCTTTTTGTCCTGGCAATCGGGGGTGTAACAGGAGTTATCAACGAATTCACATTTGGCCTTGCAGGATGGGCACTGTTCCGGGGGGCTCTCCGCCTGCATCGTATAGCCGCAATGGGTGCATTTAAAGCTTGTCATGGGTTTCTCCTTTTTTCTTAGGGTTATTTGTTCAATCTTGCTGCATGCGGAGCAATTTTTTTTCGCCGAACCGCATGGGCGTGAAAAGGGCGGCCACGCAGAGGCCCAAGGCAATGAGGGCCGACAGCACGAACCACACATAGTGAAATAACGACAGGGCCGTTTGATGCATATTCGCCATGAAAACCGTATAAACCGGGCCTGCTTCCAGTATCACAACCGCGCCGATAAAGAGGGCCGATACGATCATAAAGAGGAGGCCGCCGAAGCTCGTGACCGCTTGAACCGGGTTCTCCGCCGAAAAATCCGGGTAGGCGGCTCCGAATCCAACTCCTAAAGAGACAACCCCCGGTGTCAACAAGAAGAGGGTGACCACGGAGAGTCCCATCATAAAGGGGGATACGTGAAGGATAATGTTGGTGGCGACGATGAGAATCTGGGATAGAATCATAAACGGAATCAAATAAATAAAGAATTTGATCCAGAGAAACCGCCGGATGGAAATGGGGCTTGTTCTCACGATCCAGAAGGCGCTTCCTTCCTGACTGATGGAAGGGAAGGTGAACCGCGCGGTGATGGAGGTCAGCACAAAGGCCGCCAGGGCCATGTTCAGAAACGACAGGATGTTCTGGAGGAGGACCGTCTTGATGGGGGATTTCTCAAGGGGCAGCACCGAATAGTTGTACACATAGATGACGATCAAGGCGAAAATGAGAAAGATTTGGGACCACTGGGTCTGGTCCCTGAAAAAGGTTTTGATCTCTTTTTTGATGAACGCCCTTGATGGGCCGGAAAACCGGCGGAGAAGAATATCCATAAGGCCTGGTCCGATGGCGGGCGCTATCGGTTTTGAGGTCGCGCCCTGGGATTTGGAAAATCCTTTGAAATAGAGGGCGTCGGCGACAGTGATATTCAGAAAGATGATGAAGAGGGCGAAACAGAGGGCGATGGCCGTATGAAAAAGGGAAGCGCCCGTGTTCCCAGTCAGGGCGTTTTTAAGAGCGTCAAAACACCAGGTGCTCGGTAGAAAGGGGGAGGAGGGCGTGCTCAGGTTTTTCAGGTAGATAAGGGCCGATGTGAACGCCTCCGGATTGACCAGCCGTTCGGGTCTCGACATGCGGAAGGTGAGATAGAGCATGATCAGGACAAAGAGGCCCAGGAACACGAATATGCTTCTGATCCGGGTGGCGGGCAGGATGACCACCGTGAGGAGCACGGCAAAAACGCTGACGCCCGAAGCGGTCACGCACAGGGGGAAGATCGAGAAAAAAATGTTCAGGTAATAATAGAGCCCGGCCTCATACACCTTTCCATAGACGATGAAAACAGGGATGGCGTAAACAAGAACCATCCAGGAGCTATCCACGGTGGATTCGATCCACCGGGCGAGGAAAATGTGGTTCCGACGGACCGGAAGGGAATGAACCAGGGCCAGATCCTTGCTGATATAGAGCTTGGAGAGAGATGTCAGGATCGAGCTGAAGAGCAGCAAGGAAAAGAAGACGATGAGGATCATGGAGAGGAGTTTGAACGCCAGAATGTCTCCCACACCTTCGGCGTTTTTGAAATAAGAGAGGACCCGGTAGGAGACGATGACGATGGCGGCCCAGAAGAGCAATCCGATGACCATGAGAAAGAGGCGCTTCTTTTTCTCTTTCTGGGAGCGACCCCTGTTCTTGAAGGCCTTGAGCCTGGGTTTGATGAGTGACAATATCGTGTTCATATGTGGATGATCTCTTCCGTGAGTTGAAAGAAGATCTCTTCGAGGCCTCCTTCGCCTGTTTTCGCCTTATTTTTCAGCTCCGGGATGGTTCCGGTTGCAACGAGTTCGCCGTTGTTGATAATGCCGATGCGGTCGCACACATCTTCCGCGAGATTCAGGGTGTGGGTGGACATGAAGATCGTCGTTCCCTGTGAGGCGAGGCCCTTGAAGAGTCCCCTCACCATCCGGATGCCCCTGGGATCCAACCCCACCATGGGTTCGTCCACGATCAAAACCGGAGGGTCGTGAAAGAGGGCGGAGGCCATGATGAGCCGCTGCTTCATGCCGTGGGAGTAACTTTCGATCATGTCGTTCGCCTGGTCCAGAATGGAGAAGCGTTTTAAAAGCCCTTTGGCCCGTTCCTGAAAATCATCGAAATGGGTTTCGTAAAGCTCGGCGGTGAAGGCCATGAACTCCATGCCGGTGAGCTTTTCATATAGATAGGGACGGTCTGGGATCAGGCCGATTTGTTTTTTAGCGGCTTCAGGCTCCCGGAGCATGTCGAAGCCGTTGATCTCAACTTGGCCTGCCGTGGGCAGCAAAAGCCCGCTCATCAGTTTGATGGTTGTTGTCTTTCCCGCGCCGTTGGGGCCGATAAACCCGAATATCTCTCCCTTTTCAACCGTGAGAGAGATATTGGTCAGCGCTTTTTTTCCGCCATAGATTTTTGAAAGGTTTTCGAGCCGGATCATTCTCCATCCCCCATGATTGAAAGAGTCATTTTTCCGATGACCGAAATGAGATCCATCTGCTTTTCAAGGCCGCCTTGCACAAGCCGGATATGGGTCACATCCGCTGGGAACTGGTTTAAGGCTGCATCGAAGGTCACCCAGGCGTTCCCAATGTAAAGGCGGTTCCATGCATGATAAAAAAAACCTCCTTTCATGTAAACCACGCCGGACTCGATATCGGCGGGAAGCTGGGCCGCCCTGGCGATGGCCGCAGCCAAGACCGCATGTTCGTTACAGTCTCCAGTCTTGTTTTGCAGGGTGGTAAGGGCATCCGGAATCGATACAACGGGCCGTTTCTCAATCGTTTGATTCATCCATTCAAGAATCTTCAAGGCCTTATCCAGGTCGGTCTGGCTCCCGTCCGTGATCTTCCGGGCGATTGTTACGATTTCCGGATGGTCTGACTGGATAAACGGCTCTGGCCGGAGATAGGCCGAAAGATCCGGATGGCCGGAAGCGGCATTCAGATCGGTGGGGCTCTCCCTGGTGATGGTGAGGAGTCCATCCCGATAGGTTTGTCTGCCGCCGTCCAGATCCATAGAGGTCTTTAGGCCTCCAATTTTTACGATCAGTTTTTTGAGATTTTCCGGACGCTTGATGGCCTTGTCCGGCTTGACGGAGGCGAGATCGATCACATCGTCCATGGGCTTGTCGGAAATGCCCGAGAGGGCCTTCTCTTTGTCCGTGCGCTCCAGGGATAGGGAAAGAAGCCCTTCTTCTTTCACAATCTCTCCCATGTCATCCATCCAGGCGCTCTGCTGGGTTCCCATGAAGTCGATGAGGAGCTTGGTCGATGGAATTTTTTCTCCCATGATTTTGACCGTTTCCTTTCCCGCCACGGTAATGGTGACTGGACGTTTGCTCAGCGTCGATGGATCGAAGATGTCGATGGTTTTCGAGTCGCCGGGTTTCAATCCCTTGCCCCAGACTGCCTCCACCATCCCTGCCGAAAGATGGATCGCTTCATCGATGGGAATGACGGTCCGCTTGCCGTTTATATAAATGATAAGGTTTTTCTCTTTGACGCCGCCATAGGCGATAAACTGAAAGAGGCCCGATTTCAGGGAAAAATTAAAGGAAGAGAGGGCGAATGACTTATCCAGGCTTCCCCCGGTTTCCACGAAGATTTCCTGAGCCATTCCCATGACATTCAATTTCATGTAGGTGACCTCTGTCAGGGAAAAACCGGTTTCGGAAGGGGTGAGCATCCGGTGGGTGTACCCGATTTTCCGGTTGCGTTGAAGAATGCTCATCCAGGTGTCTTTGGCGGTTATTTCCGTGGCCGTGAGGGCCGGGGCTCTTTTTTCCCTGTTCCACACGCCGGTCCGGAAACCGATCAGGATCATGAAGAGCAGGCCGAAAAAGAGGGTCGCCGCCAAGGAAAACCGGTTTTTGATGATGGTGTGTCGAGGGCCTCTTTCATGGTTCATGGCGGCGCTCATTT
>JAGVHJ010000343.1 GCA_020056645.1 Desulfobacterales bacterium | reverse complement strand
GAATTATTTGCGTAATAACCTGAATTAATTATCAATGCCTCCGGTGGCCCGCTTTTAAAAAGCGGGGCAAATAGGTTTCTATAGGGTGTTTATAGAACCTTTTTTACCATGTTTGGCAACCTTTTCAAAAGGTTGGCTCCCGGCAGGGCCGTCAAGGCGACTCCTACATGCGATTACCCTGACGGGCAAAACGAGCGTTATTGACAGGAACATATCAATTGGATATAACGATCAGAACGTGCATTCCAGTTTCAAATAACGCTCGTTTACGCTCCTTTAATTTAAAAAATCACCGCTGCGACAAGGAAAGATCTCATGCCCGATTCACGAGAAATGGTTTCTCTGGCCGGTCAATTCCTGGGGACCTATTCGATAGACGCGAGACTTGAAAAAAACGCCTCCTTCACCCTATATCGGGCCGCCTGGACAAGGGATGGCAAAGAGAGCCCGGTGGCGATTAAACTATTGAACGTCACCGGCAAGACATCCTCAGAAATGGCGAGATTCAGAAAATCCTTTGAACTGGTGAGAAGTCAGGCCATCGATGGCATCGTGAACATGTACGAGCTTGCGCTGATCGATGAAAAGCCGGCCCTGGTGATGGAACTTTTTGAGGGAGCCCCTCTCAAGGAAATAAAAGGTGGCGGCCCCATGCCGTTGAAAAAGTTTCTTCCCATGGCGGAGGCGCTTTCCGAGACACTGGGGCGGTTGCACGCGAAAAATATCGTTCATCAGGATATCCGGCCCGGTAATATTCTGATCAAGGATGACCGGGTCAAGCTCGCCAATTTCGGTTTTGAATCAAAGCTCACCCTGGGAAACTGGGATGAATGGCGTCCGGACAAGATTGAGGAGAGCCTCTTTTACATATCGCCGGAGCTGACCGGCCGGATGAACCGTCCGGTGGACTATCGGACCGATCTCTATTCGTTGGGGGTGATTTTTTATGAAATGGTGACTGGATGCGTTCCCTTTTCATCCACCGATCCCATGACCATCATTCATTCCCACATGGCCATCGTGCCGGCGCCCCCCAAGGCGAAAAACCCCGATATTCCGGAACTCCTTTCGGACATGATCATGAAGCTTCTTTCAAAGAACTCCGAAGACCGCTATCAGAATGGCTACGGCCTTCTATATGATCTTCAGAAATGCCGGGAGGCGCTTTCGGAAAAAAAGAGCATCGACGATTTCAAACCGGCCCAGCGGGACATCCCCCTGAAATACCATATCCCCCAGGTCATGGTGGGCCGCCAGCAGAATTTAAACGATCTTCTTTCAGCCTTTGAAGGTATTACCCAGGGATCTCCTTCGTTAATGCTGGTCTCTGGCGCACCAGGTATCGGGAAATCGGCCCTGGTCAACGAAATTCAAAAGCCGATTATCGCCAAACGCGGCTATTTCCTCACCGGTAAATATGATCAATTTAAAAAAGATGTCCCCTATAGCGCCATTGTTCATGCCTTTCAGAAACTCATCCGGCAGATTCTCTCGGAAGGAGAGGGCAGAAAAGAGGCGTGGGTGAAAGAACTGGCGGCGATCCTGGGCCCCAACGGACGGGTGATCACGGATGTGATTCCCGGAGTGGAGCTTCTTCTGGGAAAGCAGCCCGATATTCCGGAGCTGGGGCCCGAAGAGACCCGGAACCGTTTCAACAAGGTCTTTTCGGGTTTTGTTTCCGTTTTCGCCAAGAGAGATCATCCGGTGGTGTTGTTTCTGGATGATCTTCAATGGGCCGATTCCGCCAGTTTGAAGCTCCTGCTTCAGCTCGCAACCGATGCCGATCTAAAATATATGTTTATCATCTGCGCGTACAGAGATACCGAAGTGGACGTGACCCATCCGTTCGCGCACACGATCGACGAGATCGAGAAGGCCGGCATCTGTGTGCAAAGGATTCTTATAGGTCCCCTGGATCATGAGAATATCAATTATTTGGTGTCGAACTTTCTCCGGTGCGAGCCCTTCCAGTCCCTGGAGCTGTCGAGAATGATCCACCAAAAAACAGGGGGGAATCCTTTTTTTATTAACCAGTTTTTAAAGACCCTTTATGAGAATCATTTTTTGACCCTTGATCCCAGGGAGGGGTGGGCCTGGGATAATCAGGCGATCCAGGGCATGGAGGTGACCGATAACGTGGTCACGCTCATGACCCAGAAACTGAAAAAATTACAGAAAAGAACCCTGGATATTCTGACCATCTGCGCCTGCATCGGCAACCGGTTTGATCTTGACACCATATCAACGATCTACGAAAAACCGTTGGAGGAGACCCTCACCGACATGAATGAGGCCATTGATGAAGGGCTGATATTTCTGGAGGGGGATATCTACAAGTTCCTTCACGACCGGATCCAGGAGGCGGCCTACTCCCTGCTCTCGGACCATGAGCGGGCCGACATCCATTACCGGATTGGAACCGATCTGTTGAAGCACACCACCGATGAGACCCTTTTCGATGGGGTTCTCTATATCGTGAGCCACCTGAACGCCTCGGTCGCCATGATACGGGATCAGGTGGAAAAGGAGAACCTGATTCGGCTCAATCTGATCGCCGCCGGCAAATCGAACAAATCCACCGCCTACCGTGAGGGTCTCACCTATCTGGATGTGGGCATCTCTCTTCTCTCGGAAAAGGCCTGGGAAACCCAGTACGAATACGCCATCAAGCTCCATATCGGAGCCGCCAACGCCGCGTTTTTGACCGGTGAGTTCGACCGCATGGACCACTTCGCGTCCATCGCCATGGAAAAAGCGAGGAGCGTTCTGGAGCAAACGGAAATCTACAAGATTCAGATTTACGCCATGGCGGCCAGGGGCATGCATGAGACCGGCCTTAAGCTGGGGATCAAGGCATTGAGGGCCCTGGGCGTCAATCTGCCTCCGAGGCCAAACAAGTTCCACCTTATCCGGGGATTGGTCAAGGTGAAGCTGGCGTTGAGGGGGAAAACCGTGGAGAGCCTCCTCAAGATGCCCGACATGACCGATCCCCATAAGATCGCGGCCATGGATCTTATGTCCTGCGTCAGCTCGTCGGCCTTTATGAATATGCCGGAGCTCTATCCCCTGCTGGTGTTTGAGCGGCTTTTATTGACTGTCAAGTACGGTATCAACGACCACTCCCAGGTGGCCTATGTGAGTTATGGTCTTATCCTCGCGGGCATTCTGGGGAAGGCGGTGGAGGGAAACCGTTTCGGCAAGCTTGCGGTCACTCTTTCCGAACGTTATCCGTCGAGCCGGGCCAGGGTCTATTGTGTTTACAGCCTCTTTGTGGGGCACTGGAACGAGCCGATCAGCAAAATGATCGATCTCATGATGGATGGCTATCATTACAGTCTCGAGACCGGTGAATATGAGTTTGGAGCATTGAACCTCTTTGGCTACTGCCTGTTTAGATTTTTTCTGGGCGAGCATCTGGACTCCCTGGACGCCATCGCCCATAAGCATCATCAATCCATTTTAAAGCTCAAACAGAACGTTCCCCTTCATCTTAACATGGTCACCTGGCAGATGGCGCGGCACCTCAAAGGCTCGGACCCGGTCGATGGGGAGTTCGGCGGCAGTGTCTTTGACAAGAAAACCATGGTGCCCATTTTAAAGCAGGCCAATGAACGGGCCCCCATTTTAAGCTGTTATTTTTTTTCAGGCATGCTCCTCTACCTCTTTAATTTCCATGAGAATGCGCACCAGGCCTTTCGAATAGGCGATGATTACCTTTCAAGCGGCCGATCGACCTTCTCCAATACCGATTATGTTTTTTTTGAAGCCCTGAACCTTCTCGCCATGATCGGCCACTTCGCCGGCCTGGAACAGGGGCGAATCCTTCGAAAAATCAGAGGGAATATTCACGCCTTGAAAAAGTGGTCGGAGAGCAGCCCGGACAACTATCTCAGCAAATATTTTCTGCTCCGGGCCGAGTATGGGGCGTACAAGGGAGATACCCGGAAAGCGATTCATTTTTTCAATAAGGCCATTGAGGAGGCTGAAAAAACTCCTTCCCTTCTGCAAGAGGGCCTGTGTCATGAGAGGTACGCCCTCTTTTGGAGAGATATGGATCATGCATCCCTTGCCCGCCATTACTGGCAAAGGGCCTTGGAGATATATGAACGATGGGGCGCTATGGGCAAGGTCCGGCAGATGAATGGACGCTATCCCGAATACCAGGGGAAAAAGAATGGCTTAATCAAGAATATAACGGATGACCCGGATGAGATGAGCGCCTTGGGCGAATCCGGAGAGCCATCCTCCATGCTCGCGGAAAATATGGATGTCTTGTCCATCATCCGTACCTCCCAGGCGATCTCCCGGGAGATCGACCTGGATAAACTCCTTGAGCGTATCATGAAGATCTCCATGGAAAACGCCGGTGCATCCAAGGGGTTCTTCATCACCCAGAGCGACACGGACGGCAAGCTCTATATCCAAGCCAAAGGGAGCACGGATCAGGGAGTCGCGTTCGTGAAGTCGATGCCGGTCGAAGAGAGCCGGGATCTCTCCGTATCGATTATCCGGTATGTGCTCCAGACCATGGAGAGCCTTGTGATCGGCGAGGCGGAAAAGGATGAGACCTTTGGAAAGGACCCCTATGTGATGGAGACCCGCTGCCGATCGATTCTTTGCGGTCCCATTCGCCACAAGGGCCGTTTTTTCGGGCTTATTTACCTTGAAAACAACCTGATTCCCAATGCCTTCACTCCCGAGCGCATGCGGATCCTCCAGATCTTCTCCTCCCAGGCGGCCATTTCCATGGAGAACTATCGGCTTCTCGCGGAACGGGAGAAGACCATCCGTCTGGAAACGGAGATGAAATTCGCGGCGGATCTCCAGGCCAAGCTGGTTCCGGCCAAGCCGGTTCTTACCGGTTTCGATATCGCGGGCTATATGAAACCGGCCGATGAGGTGGGGGGCGACTATTATGACGTCATTCCCGCCTCCAAGGAGGGGCATCCCGATTGGATCGTCATCGGCGATGTATCCGGCCACGGCATGCAGGCGGGGGTGATCATGCTGATGGCCCAGACCTCCATCCAGCTCATGATTCAGAACGATCCTCTGATCCCTCCGGCCCATCTCATCTCCCACATCGACACGGTCATTACCCGGAACATCATGAAGATGAAAGATTCCAAATACATGACCATCACCGCATTCGCCATTGATCCGAAAACCGGGCGCGTCCGGTATGCGGGGCTGCACCAGGACATCCTCATCTACCGGCGTGAAAAGGGTCTGGTCGAGGTTTTTGAAAGCGCGGGTATCTGGCTGGGGCTTGGCATGGCCGAGGAGGTCACCATTGAAAATCGTGAACTTTTTTTACATCCGGGGGACACCATGCTGCTCTTTACGGATGGTCTGACCGAAGCGGTCCGGGAGGAGCATGAGTTTCTTGAGCAGGAGAGGCTTGTCTCCATTCTTGAGAAAACCGGTCATTTAACCTCCCAGGATATGATGGATGCGATCATCGAGCGTTTAAATGGCTATACGACCCGTGATGATGTCTCCATGCTGATCTTGAAACGCCTCTGAAGCAAATTTGTTTGATATTTCGCCCAAAGCCTTATAGAGAATACCAGCGTAAAATGAGGTTGAACTATTAATCTTTTAACCGGTAGGCGAAAATCCAATGAAACCTGTTGTAGCCCTGGTCGGGCGTCCCAATGTGGGAAAATCCACCCTTTTTAACCGGATAACCAGAAAAAGGGACGCGCTTGTAGACGATTTTCCTGGCGTCACCCGGGATCGCCATTATGGATCGGCCATCCATGACGATTTTCAATTTACCTTGATCGACACCGGCGGGTTTATCGACGCCGATCCGGACAACTTCGCGATCGAGATCCGTTACCAGGTGGATCAGGCCATCCATGAGGCCGACCTGATCGTGATGGTTCTGGACGGGAAGTCGGGGATATCGCCTTTTGACCGGGATCTTTTGGCCCTTTTAAGGGTCGTGGAAAAACCGGTTTTCTATGTGGTCAACAAGATTGACGGAGAGCTTCTTGAGGCGAATCTCTATGAGTTCCACGCCCTGGGAATAGAAACCCCTTATCCGGTCTCCGGCGAGCATGGATACGGCATGATGGATTTTCTGGACGCCGTGGTGAAACAGTTGCAGGAGCAGCGCCCTCTGAATGGTGATGAGGACGAATCGGAGGATGCAGAGGATGATATTATCAAGGTTGCCGTGGTGGGGCGACCTAATGTGGGCAAATCCTCCCTCATCAACATGCTTCTGGGGGAAAAACGGCATGTGGTGAGCAGTGAGGCCGGAACCACACGGGACGCCATTGATTCTTTGATAACGGCCAACGGCAAAAATTATTGTCTGATCGATACGGCGGGTATCCGGAGAAAGAGCCGGGTTGAGGAGAAGCTTGAAAAATTTTCGGTGATGAAGGCCTTGAAAAGCCTCGACCGGTGTGATGTGGCCCTGATCCTGATTGATGCGGAAGAGGGAATCACCGAGCAGGACATCACGATTGCGGGCTACGCCCATGAACGGGGCTGCGGCTCGATTTTTCTTCTCAATAAATGGGACCGGGTGGCGACAGATGAAAAGAATGTAAAACTCTACTACGACGAGTTGAGGATGGCCGCCAAATTCTTGAGTTTCGCACCGGCCATGACCATTTCCGCGTTGACCGGACAGCGGGTGAGCCGGATTTTCAGCCTGGTGGACGAGGTTTACGGGCAATACGCCAAACGGATCTCCACGGGCCAGGTCAATAAAATTTTCGAACACGCCATTCACAGGACCGAACCCTCCCTGCACAAGGGAAAGCGCCTGAAATTTTACTATGGATCCCAGGTCTCCACCAAACCCCCCACCTTTGTCTCTTTTGTCAACTAT
>JAGVHJ010000277.1 GCA_020056645.1 Desulfobacterales bacterium | reverse complement strand
GGGCTACATTGAAAAAGGCCGCGTTCCCAAGGATCCCTGGGGAAATGACTATGTGTACCTCTCCCCCGGCCTTCATGGCCCATTTGATCTCATGTCCTATGGGATGGACGGGGAGCAGGGCGGTGAGGATAACAACCAGGACGTGAACAACTGGGAAATCGAATAGGGGCAAGGTTTTTCCCTCTGCCGGAAACCGCAAGGATCATGGTGAGACACGAACGCCACAAAGGGTTTACCCTGCTTGAACTTGTCGTTGTGATGACGCTCATTGGCATGATGCTCTCCTTTACCCTGCCCAGGCTTCAGGATTCACTCTTTTCAGGAGGCCAAAAGAAGCTCTTCCGGAGCATGATTTTAACAATCAAAGGGTTAAGGGAGAGTTCCGTGGTCGATCAACGCGCCGGTATCCTTCATGTCGACATCGATTCCGATTCCCTGTGGACAAGCCATGAGGCCATGACCGAAGAGGAGCTTGCCAAGGAAAAGGAGAACCGCGTGCGGCTTTCGGGAGAGCTCTCCATCGTCGACGTGACCTATCCGGGAAAAGGGGTTCTCTCCCAGGGGGAGGCGGAGATCGGGTTCTATAAGAAAGGGTACTCGGATTATGCCATCATCCATCTGGCCGAAGGAGATGACCGCTATCACTCTCTATTGATCGAACCCTTCCTGCCTGGAATCAAGCTGGTCGATGGATATCTGCAAATGGAATAAAAGGAGTATTTCGGTTTTGGCAAGGGGCGTTATGAATGATGGAAGAGAGGGATTCACCCTCATTGAAGTGATGGTGGCCCTGGCGATTATCGCCATCGCCCTGACATCGGTCTTTAAGATGCATGGCCAGACCCTCTCCATGAGCCACTCTTCCCGCTTTTATACCATGGCGCCCCTGCTTTGCCAGAAAAAGCTCTCGGAAATCGAACAGGAGGAGCTGACCAAACCGTTGGATGAGAGTGGTGATTTTGGAGAGTCCTTTCCGGGGTTCTCCTGGCGTGTGACCGTCGAGCGGGTCGAATCGGAAGCGCTTGATGAACCCTTTACGCTTTCCAGAATCGATGTGACGGTTTCGGATGAGGCCGGTGGAATGACCCATCAGCTCCGTTCTTACAGGTATGTTGAAGAAAAATGAACCATTGTGTGAATAAGAGAGGCTCTGGCCAAGGCCCTTGCCGCCCTAACCCCGGAAGCCCCTTGGGGCGGAAAGGGTTCACCCTTATCGAGATTCTCGTGGCTATTTTTCTATTCAGTCTGATCATGGCGACCCTTTATACGTCGTTCAATACGGTTTTCAGCTCCGTCGCCCCCCTTGAAAAGAGTTCCGAATCCTATGCCATGGCAAAGAACGCTTTTTCGATCATGACCGCGGATCTCATGGCGGCTTACATCTCCCTTCCGCCCTACTGGAAAAAACCCGATTTCGATGAAGCGGAGCCTGACCGCCACCTCCTGAAAGGGGAGATGATGACCCTTGCAACCGAACCGTTTCACCGGCTCCGGTTTTCAACCATGAACCACATCTCTTTTAACGAGGTGAGGGGAAAGGGTGTTTCTGAAATCGTCTACTACGTGACCCAGAATCCCGAAGGCGGTTTCGTGTTAAGGCGGTTTGACCAGCTCTATCCCCACAAGGAGTTTGAAGAGAGCGGGCTCGATCCGGTGATTTGTGAAAGCCTGAGATCCTTCGAAGTCCGGTATTTTGATGAGGAGGGGGAGGAACAGGAGGTGTGGGATTCGGAGAGTGATACCTATGGATACGCCACGCCCGCGTCGGTATTTATAAGGATCGCCGTCGGCGGCAACGAGAGAGACGCTATTTTTGAAACCCGTGTGACGCTTCCCCTATGCAGAAAAAAGTCCTGAAAAACGAGAAGGGCATCGCCCTTCTCATCACGCTCACGATCATCACGATTCTGATCACGGTCTCCGTGGAGCTGAACCGAAGCGTGAGGTCTTCCGTGATATCATCGGCCATATCGCGGGATCGAATGGCCCTCTCCCAGATGGCCGCCTCCGGGGTCCATATCGGTATCGGCATGCTCCTTTCAGACAAGAAAAAAGATGAAAAGAGCCCCCATCCAGCCGATTCCCTCCAGGACGACTGGGCCAATCCAGAGAAAATCACCGAGGTTCTCGCGGAGTTTCCCTTTGACGAGGGAACGCTCGGCGTGACCATTGTCGACGAGATGGGCAAGATTCAGGTGAACGCCCTGGTCAAGTATCCGGAAGGAAAAGAGTTCAACATGGATCAGAAGAAGCTCTGGGACGATATTCTTCAACTGGTGATTCCGGAAGGCGACGCCTTCGAGATGGTGGGGACGTCGGACATCGTGAGCTGCATCAAGGATTTCATGGATTTTGGAGACGACGACCTCATCACCGGCCTGAACGGGGCCGAATCGGACTACTATCAGGGTCTTGATCCCCCCTATGCGTGCGCCAACGGTCCCTTCACCTATCTGGACGAGCTGATTCTCGTGAAGGGCGTCACGCCAGACATCTATTATAGCGCTGGAGAACTTTTCCAGTTTCCACGCTATGTGACCGTTTACGGAATGACGCAAACCAAAGAAAATCGCTTTACTTTTGAAGGAAAAATCAATATCAATACAGCGGAATTGCCCGTGATATCAGCGCTGTTGCCGCAAGGAAGCGAAGAGTTCGCAACCCAGATGATCGATTACAGAATTGAAACGTCCGATGACCATTTTGTGAACGACCTTTCGAAGAAAACGTGGTATAAGAGTGTTCCGGGGAGCGGCGATATCGATATTCCGGAAAGCCTGATCACGACGACGAGTGACTTTTTCCGCATTGAAAGCGTCGCCTCAAAAAACAGTACCGCCGTGACAGTGAGGGCGGTGGTTGAACGGTTGAAAAACACCACCACCCATCAATGGACATACAGACTACTCAGCTGGGAAATGGATTGACCGGAACTATTATTCAAAGTGACAAGCGGACGGGAACACGATGAGCCGGAAAATTATAGGATTGGATATCAGGGATGATTCGGTTTCAGCGGTTCTGGTGTTGAACGCCATCAACGGCAATCAGGTAGCCTCCGCCTATCAGGTGATCCGGAAAGAGGGGCCAACGGACGAACCCTCCCCCCCCTTTCTCGACCGCGCGTTGAAGGAGTTATCGACCCGGATCGAGTTTTCAGGATGCGCCCTTATCGTCTCTTTGCCGGCGCGACGGTTTTTTTTCAGAAACGTGAGCGTTCCCTTCAGGAACCGGAAAAAAATCAGCCAGGTGCTCCCCTTCGAGATCGAACCCTCCCTGCCGGTGGCGGTGGAGGAGACGGAAATCGGATTTCAGGCCGTCAAACTCGCAGATGATGGAAAACTGATCGCCGCCTGTCTGGAAAAGAGCTTTCTCTCATCCCTGACAGAGTCTTTCGGGGCCTACAAAATCTCCCCGGATATCGTGACCATCTCCGGATACCCAACGGCCATCCATCTGTTTAACGGCGGGGCCACCGGTATTTTTCTCGATATCGAGGATACCCGCGTCTCCGTGGGAATCGGTGTCGACGGCCGGATCTGTCTTTATAGAAATACACCGGTCCGGATCGATGCCGCCGATTTTCCGGCGAGAATCAAAACCATCGTCGATCATACGCTGTTGGCCTTTTACGAAACCTTTGAGATCGATTTAAAACCAGAAAAACTCTTTCTGACCGGGCATGGGCTTTTAAAACGGGAGATGAAAAAAGAGCTTGAGGAAGCGATGGGCCTTCCGGTTGAAATTCCAGACCTCAAAACCCATTTCCATGTGGAGATTTCCCGGGAGATGGATTATGAGGGTGCGGCCATGGATCACGCCTTGGCTCTGGCCATGACGGAGATCACCGGAACCGACACAATCAATTTCCAAGAGAGGCCCTTTG
>JAGVHJ010000029.1 GCA_020056645.1 Desulfobacterales bacterium | reverse complement strand
AATTACAAAAAATAAATTTTCCATACACCTCCGGGAGCGGGAGGTCCGCTTCCGGCAATTTTATTAGCTGGAACCATAGCCGATCGGCTCGGAATGGTCAAGAAAAGATGTGGGGGATTTTCTTGTCATTGACACACCTGTTATGGCCGGGGTAGTAGAGAAAGCGGATCAAGAACCATATCATCCAACAAGAGGGATACCTGTGAAGCGCAAAAAAAGAGGGAAAAAAGGAGGGGCCGGAGAAAGGTGGCTCAAGGCCCTGGTGGCTAACCGCCGGGGGGAGATCTTCGATCTGGAAGATTATGGGGCCGTGGGAATGGCTGGGCCCCTTCTGGAACCCCTGACCCTTGAGGATGGCGTTCCCCTGCCCCACGGCGGCGAGTTGATGTTTTTACCGGATAGGCGGCCCATCGTTTTTAATATTGAAAAGGGAAGGCTTGAGACTCTTGTTGAAAATCCCTATGTTCCCGGAGAAACGGTTTTTCAAGTGGCATCCTTCAACTCCCCCGGTTATGTTGTAACATTCAATCCGGCTTACCAGGATGAGCCATCCTGCCCTCCCCTCCCCCTTTTTTCCTATGGAGCCGTTGGGTGGGACGGAACCGGTTTCCGGTCATCCGTGTTTCTGGTGGATGCGGAAAAGCGTCAGGATCTAAGATTGATGCCCCGGGAGAAGGTGGTTTCAGGAGTTGAGCGTTTAAGAAAAAAAATCCCTGAGAACCGGCTCGTGGTCCATCTGGAAAAGTGCGCCCTCACCTATGGGTGCCCGGCGGCTAAGAATTTTTTTATTGGCCGGTTCGAGGCCCCGCTGCCCACCTCCCAGGTCTGTAACGCACGGTGTCTGGGGTGCATCTCGCTTCAGAAGGAAGGGGTGCTCTCCCACTGCCAGGACCGTATCTCTTTCACGCCAACGCCGGATGAGATCGCCGAGGTCGCCCTGCTCCATATCAAAAATGTTGAGAAAAGTGTGGTGAGTTTTGGCCAGGGGTGCGAAGGGGACCCGCTGATGGCCTGGGAGGCGATTTTGCCCGCCATCCGAAAAATCAGGGAGGCGAGCAGGGCGGGAACGATCAACATGAACACAAACGGAAGCCGGCCCGACATTGTTTCGAAACTCTTCGACGCAGGCCTCGACGCCATCCGGGTGAGCCTGAACAGTGTCCGGGAATCGTGTTACCAGGCCTATTTCAGGCCCAATGGGTATGGATTCGCCGATGTGCTGACAACCATCGGGAACGGAATTGAGCGGAACCGGTTTGTCTCCATTAACTACCTCAATTGTCCGGGAATCACCGATACACCGGAAGAGACGGAGGCGCTCTATTCATTTTTGGAAAGATATCCGATTCACATGATTCAATGGCGGAACCTGAATTTTGATCCCCTGCGCTATTTCCAGGTAATGGAGAAATCGGACCGCCAGGGCCGGCCCATGGGCATGAAGAGCCTGATTCGCGGTTTGAAAAAGGATGTTCCCCATCTCATTCACGGATATTTCAATCCGCCCAAGGAAAAGTTTTTGCATTTATCCTAAAGTATTCTAAATGGCGTCCGATAAGCCTATCAAAAGGGACTTTTTAAAAATGAGGAGGACAATATGGAAATTGTCGTCGGAGCAACTCCTCGTGTTGGTAGCGCAAGGCCTGCGAACACAGCTGGTGGAGGGGTGATTGAAGCCAGGGTATTGAATGTTCGGCCTTCGAGGAACAGGAAAAGGAGTTCTTTTGTTGGTAAAAATAATCGCAGATTCGGCTCTTCTGTAAATGATCCCGAACGGGGTCGCGTCATGACGCTAATGATCAATGATGAACAGGAACTGCCAGGCGATATTTCATCCGGAAACTATAGAATCATCGTCCGGATCGTTCCTCGCAAGAGATAGGTGCTTGTAGCAAGCGGCGCAACATTTCGGAGTTACAGACAAAAAGACCTCCGCCTTCAGGGGCGGGGGTCTTTTGTTTTTTGCACCACAGGTTGAGATCCAGACCGTGTCGTATTCTTCTATTGAAAGTTTCGTAATCCCAACAGGTGTGGGAACAATGTCCAAAAAAATGGCCGCCACCTCCAGCCTGGACCGGGATCGATGACCCACAGGCCCTTTTTTTTAGCCCTTTAGTTTTTATCCAAATACTAATCTATCAAAAAAATGATTTAAACATATCTGTTGACGAAAACACTGACCTTATCATACCTTACAAAAATTCGATTTTTAAGGCGTTTTTTTCTTTACCATTTCCAGCTTCTTTATTGACGGAGAAAGCATTAACTCATTTAATTTTTTTTAGAAAAATAATATTTGTATTCTGTAGCTGCTTTTTAAATATATGGAGCATAAAATGCAAAATGTATTTCGGTTTCGGGATGATCTTATTGGTGCTTACAGCAGTTTCTCACGCAGTTTTATTCAAATCAACGCCCAGGATATTTATGAAGAGATAGAAAAAGAATACCAGGCTGGAAGATACTGGCCGGAGCCGTTAATACAGATTAATCCGAATTATGAACGGAAAGACACGGTTCAATCCCTTGCCGAACAGGGCGTTTTGCATCAGAAATGCGCCCAAATTTTTCAAACTGGAAAAGGAGAAGGCTCTCCTGAACCGCTTCATTTATATACTCACCAGTTAGAAGCTATCGCAAAAGCGCGTCAAGCGAAAAGCTATGTTGTTACAACCGGTACGGGCTCCGGAAAATCACTAGCCTTTTTTATCCCCATTGTGGACAGCATCCTTAAAGCAAAGGAACACGATCCAACACCAAGAACCCACGCCATCATCATATATCCGATGAACGCTCTTGCTAACAGCCAAATGGAGGAACTCAACAAATTCCTTCACGGGTTCTCCGAAGATCGAAAACCCTTTACGGTAGCAAGATACACAGGGCAGGAAAACAACACTGCCCGAAAACTCATTGCTGAAAATCCTCCCGATATTTTACTGACCAACTTTATGATGCTGGAATTGATTCTGACACGATATGAAGAAGTAGATCGTCAGGTGGTTGAGCATTGTCGAGATTTGCACTTTCTCGTTTTGGATGAGTTACATACCTATCGTGGCAGACAAGGGGCGGATGTCGCTATGCTGGTAAGACGCTTGAAGCAGAGACTGGATGCAGAAGAACTGATTTGTATCGGCACATCGGCAACCATGTCCAGCAAGGGGTCTCCTGAAGACCAACAAAAAACAGTGGCGCAGGTTGCAAGTAAATTGTTCGGAACGACAATTTTGCAGCATGATGTCATTCAGGAAACACTGGAACGTGTCACGGATCGCTCGCAGGCGCTTCCCGCCGTCATACCAAAACTTCAGGAACGCGTTCAAAAACAACATTTTGTCTGGCCCGATTTTGATGCGTTTAAAAACGATCCGTTGTCGATTTGGGTCGAGCTGGTCTTAGGAATAGACATGTCGGATCTTTCAACCCCGCGCCGTGCAAAACCCTTAACATTGCGGGAAGCATCCGCAAGGCTTGCTGAAGACGCCAGTGTTGATCCTGTCAAAGCGGTTACCATCCTCCAGGAATTTCTCATTTCAGCCCAGAATGTTTTCACCCCCAAAGGCAGGCAGCCATTTGCCTTTAAATTACATCAATTTATAAGCGGCCCTGGTAAAGTGTATTGCACACTGGAATCAGAAGGTCTGAGACATATTACCCTCGATGCCCAGCGGTTCGCGCCAGGGCGGCAGGATGAAGGTGTTTTGCTTTTTTCGACGCATTTTTGCAGGGAATGCGGGCAGGAATATCATCCGGTCTGGGAAGAACCAGAACCCAACCAGCGGTTTGGTCCCCGTGAAATTGATGACATCATGGCTGAAGACGATGATGTCCGCTTTGGTTTCCTTGCCCCAAGAAATCCGCATCAACAATACAAAGGACAATTGGAGGACTTGCCCGAAGGCTGGATCGATTTTTCAAAATCAAAGCCCAAAATCAAGCAAACCTATAAAAAGTCAATCCCCCAGGCGATCAATGTGGATATGACCGGGGCAAAAAATAATGGCGTCGAATACTGGTTTATTCCCGGAAAATTCCGGTTCTGTCTGAATTGCGGTCATGTCCATGAAACATACGGTAAGGATATCAACCGGCTGTCCGGCCTTTCAGGAGAAGGCCGGTCATCGGCAACCACGATGTTAACGCTCAGTATTCTCAGGCAGCTATTTTCAGATGAGGAAATAGCAGAAGAGGTATTCGATCCGCGAAAATTGCTTGGTTTCACAGACAACAGACAGGATGCGGCTCTCCAGGCCGGCCACTTCAATGATTTCTTGTTTCTCCTGATGCTCCGTTCCGGACTGATTGGCGCCTTGAACCGAAACAGCGGGGAACTCACCGATGAAAACCTGGCTGACGAAGTTTTCAAGGCCCTTGGGTTCAACCGGAATGATGAAGGGACACTTTGCGAATATTTAAAAAATCCGTCTATCCTCGGTCTGGCAAAACAGGAAGCCCAACGAACGCTTCGGTTCATTTTAGGTTACCGGCTTATTTTCGATTTGAGAAAAGGCTGGCGGTATAACAACCCAAACCTTGATCAGCTAAAATTACTTGAGATCGATTATCTGGATATAGAAGCGTTTTCTTCACAGGAATCGATTTTTTCGGACACGGTTTTGCAGCGGTTGGGAAACAATGGCAGGGCCGCATTCGCCCGCTTTGTGTTGAACCAGATGTGCAAGAATTTATGCAT
Source organism: Desulfobacterales bacterium (assembly GCA_020056645.1). Taxonomy (GTDB): domain Bacteria; phylum Desulfobacterota; class Desulfobacteria; order Desulfobacterales; family JAHIVH01; genus JAHIVH01. The sequence goes on along the minus strand of JAGVHJ010000029.1, from coordinate 2,957 downwards.
CGAATCGATATATCTGGACGTGGTGGAGCAAGACAAGGCAAGAACACGTTCATATAATTATCTGAAGGAGCCCTGGGCGTTTGAGCCGGACGAGCAAACGGTTACATCGAAATTTTTGGTGTTGGGTCAGCGACCGGAGTACAGGGGAAGAGTCCGGGTAGATACCATCGGCGCCGGTGAAAGGTCAAGATTTATAAGGCTTTTGAGAAACGCTGAGTTCTGGAATTCATCCGAATTTTCTGGGCAGGTTTCCGGCTGGACAGGCAAAAGGCTTGTGGAAATTGTGACTGATTTCTTGGAAACGGCAAGCACCTACGGCTACATTCAAAAACAGCATATCGATCAAAATACAAATGGTTTCAGACTGAAATCATCGGCAATGAAATGGCGTCTTGTTCAGAACCTTTCCCTGAAAGAGGAACAGAAAATCAATACTTTCTTCCGCAGGCTGTATTTGTCGGTTGCCGAAACGCTCTCTTTACCTTCCCACTCGTTTTTCGAATTTGAAGCCCATGAACATACTGCACAGGTGGATGCGGGCAAGCGGTTGTTTCTTGAGGCCCGCTTCAGGTATTCCAGGCAAGATAAAGAAAACTGGCTATCCGAAACATCCGGCGAGGGGCCGCTAACCCGCTTGCCGGTTCTCTTTTGCTCTCCTACCATGGAGTTGGGCGTGGATATTTCGGCGTTAAATACGGTATATTTGAGAAATGTCCCACCCACTCCGGCAAATTATGCGCAACGGAGCGGACGGGCGGGACGTTCAGGCCAGGCTGCGCTTGTGGTGACCTATTGCGCGGCCATGAGCCCCCATGATCAGTGGTTTTTCCATCATGCAACAGACATGGTTCATGGCGTTGTAAAACCGCCGACGCTGGATCTTGCCAACCGTGATCTGATCGAGAGCCACCTCCAGGCGATCTGGCTTGCGGCTGTTGAGCAGAAAATAGAAACCAGTATCGCGCCATTGCTCGATTTGGATCAGGAAAACAAACCATTGAAAGAAATGCTGCAAGAGCGTTTCAATGATACGGATGCCCTTTCCCGTGCAAGAGAGCAGGCCGGGAGGGTCATCAATGAAGTCAAAAATGAACTGACACCGGTAAACTGTTCCTGGTTCAACGATGAATTTGTCGACACCGTGATTAACAACGCCCCAATGTCATTTAATAAAGCGATCGACAGATGGCGGAATCTTTATGACGCAACAATCAAACAGATGGCGCTTGCCGATCAGGCGATCAAGGATCATGCAGCCGGACACCGCGCAAGAGAAAACGCCAAAAGGCGGTACATCGACGCACAAAAACAACACCAGGTTCTCCTGAAAGAAGGAAACACCCAAAATTCTGATTTCTACACATTCAGGTATCTGGGAAGCCAGGGATTCCTTCCCGGATATAATTTCCCCAGGCTTCCGCTGATGGCATGGATACCTGCAAGAGGCGGCGTGAGTTTAGGAAAAAACGATGACGGAAACATGGTCAGCCGCCCCCGGTTTCTGGCCCTTTCGGAATTCGGGCCGCGAAGCCTCATCTATCATGAAGGACGGACATACCGTGTTGTCCGGGCCAAACTGAACGTCAGCGCCTCGGAGCATGTTTCGGCGGGAAGTGAACTTGCCACGGTCAGCGCCCGGATTTGTTCGGCATGCGGATATGGCCATCTGGGAGAAACAGACAATCCCGAACCGTCCGACAATGTTTGCGAACATTGCGGGACGCCGCTCACGGATCAGGACCGTGTGAATCATCTCTATAAAATTGAAACCGTTGAAACCCTCCAGGTGGAGCGGATTACCGTAAACGACGAAGAACGTCAGCGCCAGGGTTTTGAGCTTCAAACCACCTATCGTTTCCTCCCCGGACCGGACGGACGAATTCAGAAAATTTGCTCGAACGTCGTCGCCTGGGACGAAACCATCGCAACGCTGACCTACGCCCCTGCCGCCCGCATATGGCGGATCAACAAAGGCTGGAGAAGGAGAAAAGACAAAAACTACCTTGGATTTTATATCAACCCGGTTTCCGGTTTTTGGAGCAAGGCAGATAGCCCGGATGAAACCCCTGAAAGCGTCGCTGACACGGATATTCAAAACGACCGAATCCCAAACCAGAGAATCGTTCCTTTTGTGGAGGATCACCGGAATATTTTAATTCTTGAATCTGCGGGCAATTTAACCGAAGAAGTGATGGTAACCCTTCAGGCCGCCATAAAAAGGGGAATTGAAAAAACATTTCAGATTGAGGAATCGGAACTTGTAGCCGAGCCTTTACCCAATATCAACAGCCGAAAGGCCCTTCTTTTTTATGAGGCGGCGGAGGGCGGGGCGGGGGTGCTGACACGAATCGCCTCAGAACCGGGCCAACTGGCTGAAGTTGCGGGAAACGCCCTGAAGCTCATGCATTTTAACGAACCGGAAGAGGGAAACTGGAATGAATCCCTTTTGAACGGATCAGAGCACTCTGTGAACGATCAACGGATTTGTGAGGCCGGGTGCTACCAGTGTCTTCTCTCTTACTACAACCAACCGGACCATGAAAAAATCAACCGGAGAAATCCGGATCTCCTTAATTTTTTGGTCGGTCTTGCAAACGCAGGCATCTCTTCGGAAGAACCGGAAGGAGAAACCGGTTCCTGTAACCCGGACGATGCTCTCGCCGAGTGGCTCAGGGAAATTGAGCGTTTGGATTTGAGACGTCCCGATGCCCTTAACGTCTCCATCGACAACGGAAGAGGAACCGCAGCCGCCCACTACCCAACCCAAAGAGCCCTGATTTTCCTCTCTCCCCCGGATGGCCACATCCAAACCTATTTAAAGGACAGAGGATTCAGGGTACTGGTGTTCCCCCCTGAGAAAGAAGAATGGACTCCTATTTTCAACAATCACAACGATCTTTTCGGTAAATAAAAATGATAACGGCAACGATTGAAACGGATATTTTTTCGCCAGGCGT
>JAGVHJ010000237.1 GCA_020056645.1 Desulfobacterales bacterium | reverse complement strand
TCCTGCATCTATTTGAAAAGGCGTTCCGGGACGCCGGGTTCACGGACAATGTGCCGTTGCGCGTCCAGGCGGCCCTGTGTTCCCTGATCGGTATCATCATGGTGTTTAAAAATTATCCGGACCTGACCGAAAGGGAAAAAAAGGCCCACATGTTCGCCGTGGCGATGGCTGGCCGCTATCCCGAGGGAAAACCCAAAAATTAGACCGTTCGCCGGATGCTCAGTGGAAAATAAAGCAGGTCCTGAATATTTAGTGCCCGAACACAAACCAGGATTTTTTGTAACTATTCAGCAGCTATTCATCAAGATGGCGAAAAGCCCGTTTTGTTCGTTCCGTATTTTTTTCGAGTTCAAGGAAGGCGAAAATTTTAACCACATGAATACATTGAAGTATTTCGAGGATTAAAATTTGAGCCTGACGCAGAAATCGGGAAAAAAGAGGGTTTTCGTTCAGGCGCTATTTAGGTGGGCCTGTTTTTCATTCAAAGAACGCGTTGATGATGAAAAGAAGCGTCCCCACGCAGAAGAGTAGAATAAAAAGCGGCATGTTCAACACATAGTTCATTGCCTGCGAAGCCAAATCCCAGGTGACGCCATCGGTCCATGCCAGGTATTTTTCTTCGATGATATCGGTGAGACAGATGCTTTTCCATTTACCCTCCACATTCATGAGGGTGGAGATGGATTGAAAGCCAAGGAGAAGAAGACCGCCTAACCATGACACAAGACCTGCTAAGGTAAATTTAGACATTCCCGGATCATCCTTTTTTTTAAATTTTTTGTAACTATTCAGTATGGCCTTGTTTCAGTGGCAAAAAGGTCCTTTTGTGAAGTGACATTTACTTTTTTTCGGATGAGAGCTTCGAAGGCTTTTTGCGCTAAAACGGGCGAACGGTTTGAGGCCCTTGGGCCTTTGTTTTCGCCAGTTCAGCAAAAAACCAAGAATCTCACGAAAAAAATAGGAAACGAACAAAACGGGCTTTTCGCCATCTTGATGAATAGCTGCTGAATAGTTACAATTTTTTTTGAAATTATAACCATTTTCATTCACTTAGGCAATCAAAAACACGCACTCTTTTTGAACTGGCGAGAAAGAGCCGGGTGTGATACACACCGTAACCGGAAATGGTTTTTAAAAGCAACCCTATAGGATAGTCGCCATGAATGATACGAAACCCTATGCAATGAATTTTATCAGAACCCTTGTCACAGAGGATGTGAACAACAATAAGAACGATGGACGGGTGGTGACCCGCTTTCCTCCAGAGCCCAACGGCTACCTTCATATCGGTCACGCCAAATCGATTTGCCTCAATTTCGGGCTTGCCCTTGATTACCACGGCAAATGCCATTTGCGTTTTGATGACACCAACCCTGCAAAGGAGGAGGTGGAATATATGGAGGCCATCATCGCCGATGTCCGGTGGTTGGGGTTTGACTGGGGCGAGAATCTGTTCCATGCGTCGGACTATTTCCATCAACTCTATGCGTTCGCCGTTCAATTGATCCAAAGGGGAAAAGCCTACGTGTGCAGCTTGAGCGCCGAAGAGGTCCGTGCATATCGGGGGACCCTCACGGAGCCGGGGAAAAACAGCCCTTACAGGGATCGTCCGGTGGAGGAAAGCGTGTCGTTATTCCAGAAAATGAGGAGCGGCGAGTTTGAGGAGGGGACCCATGTGCTGAGGGCGAAAATCGATATGGCCTCTCCCAACTTGAACCTGCGGGATCCTACCCTTTACCGGATTAAAAAAGTGAATCACCATCGCACCGGCGACGCCTGGTGCATCTATCCCATGTACGATTTCGCCCATGCCCTTTCCGACTCCATTGAGGGGATCACCCACTCGATCTGCACACTGGAATTCGAAGATCACCGCCCTCTTTACGACTGGATTCTGGACGAGCTTGCCGTGACCTGCCATCCCCAGCAGATCGAGTTTGCTCGGCTGAATCTTCAATATACCGAGTTGAGCAAACGGAAACTGATCCAGCTTGTCAATGAAGGGATTGTGGAGGGATGGGACGACCCACGGCTCCCCACCATCGCCGGCATCCGGCGGAGAGGATATCCGCCGTCGGCCATCCGGACCTTTTGTGAAAGAATCGGCGTCAGCAAGAAAGAGAGCCGGATCGAGTTCGAAATGCTCGAAGAGTGTGTCCGGGACGATCTGAATCAGAACGCGAAACGGGTCATGTGCGTTCTCTCTCCCCTGAAGGTGGTCATCACCAACTATCCCGAAAACGGTTTTGAAGAGCTGGATGTGCCCAACCATCCCCAGAATCCGGATATGGGAACCCGGAAGGCGCCCTTTTCACGGGAGATCTATATCGAGAGAGAAGACTTCATGGAAGAGCCGCCCAAAAAATTTTTCAGGCTTGCACCGGGCAGGGAAGTGCGGCTGAGGAGCGCCTATTACATCACCTGTAATCAGGTGGTGAAAGATCCGGCGACCGGAGAGGTCCAGGAGCTTCATTGCACCTATGATCCCTTGACCAAAGGAGGTGGTTCACCGGATGGGCGCAAGGTCAAGTCCACCCTTCACTGGGTTTCAGCGCCCCATGCCATCGATGTGACGGTGCGCCTCTACGACCGGCTCTTTACTGTCCCCAATCCGAGCGGGGAGAAAGAGGAAAAAGATTTCAAGGCATTTATCAATTCGTCGTCGCTCGTAACCTTAACCTCCTGTAAAATCGAACAGGGGGTCAAGGGGATCGGACCGGGGAGTTCGCTTCAGTTCGAGCGGCAGGGATATTTCTGTCTCGATGAGAAAGCGTCGGCTGAGGGGGAAATGGTTTTCAACCGCACCGTCACCTTAAAAGAGACCTGGTCGAAAATCATGCCCAAGAGGGAGTAATTCCAGATCAAAAATAGCCGGCAGGGGTTGACATTTTTAAAAAGAATCCAATTTTTATTCATATTTTTTAGGCAATTGGATTTAACGCGTATCGATTGAAAACAGGAGAGACATATGACCGCAAAAAAAGAAACGCATCAATTCAAGACAGAAGTCCAGCAACTGATGCACTTGATCGTGAATTCCCTCTACTCCAATAAGGAAATTTTTCTAAGAGAGCTGGTTTCGAACGCATCGGACGCCATCGATAAGTTACGATTCAAAGCCCAGACCCATCCGGAATTACTGGGAAACGATTCGGAATTTTTTATCCGTATCCAGGCGGACAAAGAGAACAACCGGCTTCACGTCTTCGATAACGGCATCGGCATGACGTATGACGAGGTGATGGAGAACATCGGCACCATCGCCAAAAGCGGCACCATGGCTTTCCTTGAAACCCTCCGGCAATCCAAACAGGAAAATCTGCTTTCGACGGAATTGATCGGCCAGTTCGGTGTGGGGTTTTACAGCGCCTTTATCGTGGCGAAAAAAGTGACGGTGCTGACCCGCTCCGCAGAGTCTGAAAAAGGGGTCCGGTGGGAGTCGATGGGGGACGGCTCCTACACCATAGAAGAAACGGATAGGAAGGACCGCGGAACAGAGATTATTTTAGATCTGAAAGAGAAAGAGGATGAGACGGACTTTACCGAGGAGTGGACCCTCCGGAGGATCATCAAACACCATTCCGACTTCGTGGGATACCCCATCAAGATGAATGTGGAAAAGACCGTGCCCATTCCAGATAACGAGCTGATCAAGGACAAGGATGGGAAGCCCGTGGGAGAGACCACCCGGAAGATCCGGGAAGACGAGATTCTCAACTCCATGAAGGCGATCTGGACAAAGAACAAGTCCGAGGTGACCCAGGAAGAGTACGAAGAGTTTTACAAGCATATCAGCCATGACTGGAACATGCCCCTTGAAAAACTCCACTTGAAGTTCGAGGGGGTCACCGAATATCACGCCTTGCTTTACATCCCCTCAAAGGCGCCCCTGGACCTTTTTCATCAGAACCGGAAAAATGGCATGCAGCTCTATTGCAAACGGGTTTTTATCATGGATGACTGTAAAGAGCTGATGCCTGAATATCTGGGATTCATTCAAGGAGTTGTCGACGCGCCGGATTTGAATCTCAATGTGAGCCGTGAAATTCTTCAGCAGGACCGTCTTGTTAAAAATATCCAGAAGAACCTCGTGAAAAAAGTTTTTGAGCTTCTCTCCAGTATGGATAAGGAAAAATACGAGATTTTTTATAACGAATTCGGTCAGAGTCTAAAGGCTGGAATTCCCACGCATTTTGACCAAAAAGATAAAATCGCCGACCTGATCCGCTATAAAACCACCAAGTCGGATGGCAAACTGATCTCCCTTAAAGAGTACGTGAGCCGGATGAAATCGGATCAGAAGGATATCTATTATATTACCGGCGACAATCTGGTATCGCTCATGAATAGCCCGCATCTGGAAGCCCTCAAGGACAAGGATTATGAAGTGCTTCTGATGACAGATCCGGTGGATGAATGGGTGGTTCAGTCGCTTCCCGAATATGACAAGAAGGCGTTCAAGAGCGCCGAGAAAGGGGATCTGGACCTGATAAAGGTGGATGATAAAAAGAAAGAAGAATATCAATCGCTCTTTGAATTTATCCAAAAATCACTGGAAGAGAATGTGAAGGAAGTGAAACCCTCCTCCCGATTGAAAAATTCACTCTCCTGCCTTTCGGGAGAGGATTTCGGGATGAGCGCCTATATGGAAAAAATCATGAAAGCCACGGGGCAGAGCGTGACCAAGCAGAAACGGGTGCTGGAATTGAATATGGCGCATCCGGTCCTTGAAAAGATAAAAGCGATTTACGAAACAGACACAAAAAATCCCTCTCTTACCGGATATTTTTCACTTCTCTACGACCTTGCGCTGGTCGGTGAAGGGGGGAAAATCGAGAATCCCTCACGCTTTTCCCAGGTGGTCAGCGATTTAATGTCGAAAGCGATTTGATGATGTCCACCCTACCATTAAATGCGCCATAAAAAACACCGGATCCGCTCCAGCGTTTCCATGCGGATCCGGTTTTTTTTTATTTCTTGTGGCTTTATCTTGAAATTTGAATCGTATTCTATTATCTGTTTGCAAACTGTGTTCAAGATCTTTTAGCCGGAGAGACCGATGATGAAAAAAAAAATCATTTATCCATTAACGCTTGTTATCTTTTTATTCGGAGCCATGGCCGCGTTCGCCGAACGGTTGAGCATATCGGCTCCCATCGCAAACATCCGTTCAGGCCCTGGAACGAAACACGCGATCCTGTGGAATGTCGAAAAGTATTATCCTATTAAAGTGGTCGAAAAAAAAGGGGTCTGGTACCATTTTGAGGATTTCGATAAGGACAAGGGGTGGGTGCATCAATCGGTCGTCGATAAGACGCCATCCGTGATTACGAACACGGATAAGAGCAATATCCGGTCAGGTCCGGGATCGAACCATCCGGTCGTGTTTTCCGTTGAACGGGCCGTGCCGTTCAAGGTTCTTAAAAAACAAGGGAACTGGATTAATATCGAGCATGCTGACGGGGATAAAGGCTGGATTCACAAATCCCTTGTATGGTGATGGAGACGAGACGGGTGTCTCTATCTATTCCGCGCTGTCACATCCATTGCATTTTATGAGAACGGTCGTTTTTTAAAGGAGACTCCATGCAGGTCCATCTTCCTTTGGGTAGGAAAAAGATTGTAGGCGTCGGTGCGGCCCTTGTGGATATTCTGGCCAAAGAAACAGATGAATTTTTACGGGGCATAAGCCAGGTCAAGGGTGGAATGACCCTTGTGGATAATCGGTTTATCGAGGGGATATTAGACAAGATAAGCGGGGAGATTACGACCGTTTCCGGCGGCGCCGCCTGCAACACCATCGTTGGCGTAGCGGCGCTTGGAGGCGATGCCCGGTTTATCGGTATGGCGGGCGAGGACCGTTTCGGCGATCTATTCGAAAAAGATCTGAAAACGAATCGCGTCGAGCCCCATCTCTTTCACTCTTCCCTGCCCAACGGCAAGGTCCTATCGATTATCACACCGGACGCGGAGCGCTCCATGTTTACCTATCTGGGGGCGGCCTCCGAACTTTCGGCATCCCATATCGATGAAACCTGCTTCAGAGATGCGGCGATTGTGCTGGTCGAGGCCTATCTGCTCTATAACTCTCCAGATCTTGTCCTCAAGGCCATGAGGATGGCCAGGGCGGAAGGGGCTCTGGTCGCCATGGACCTCTCCAGTTTCACTGTGGTCGAGCATTTCAACTCATTTCTCAAAGAGGAAGTGAAAAACCATGTTAATATTCTGATCGCCAATGAAGAAGAGGCGTTCGCCTTTACCGGCCATCGGGATGAAAAAAAGGCCATTTCCGAAATGGCCCAATGGATGGATGTGG
>JAGVHJ010000439.1 GCA_020056645.1 Desulfobacterales bacterium | reverse complement strand
GACCGCTTCGATGGCCTTCGACACGGAGGCGATATTCAGACTGACGCTTTCAGAGGCGGCGGCCACGCTATCGGCATTGGCGGATACGCCCTGGGACTCCGTGGTCATAGTTTTTGAAAGACCAGACAATCCTTCCGACGCTTTATTCAATGAGCCTGTATTGTTGAATATATCCGAGATGATACGATGAAGTTTATCGATAAAGGTATTGAACCACCGTGAGAGTTCGCCAATTTCATCCCTGGAGGAAATGGAAATCTTTTTAGTCAGATCCCCTTCTCCTTCCGCGATATCTCTAACGTTTGCGACAATTCCAAGAATCGGCCCGGTGATGGACTTTTTGATCACAACGATGATCATGCCGAGCACGACCACCATGGTCAAGATGATCACCACCAGCTCTATTTTGGAACGCCTTTCGGCGTCCGCTTCAATTTGCAGAAAATGATGGTTAAGGTTTTGGGAGATCAGCACCAGGAGTTGTGACGCGCCTTCCAAGATCTCCGATTTTCTCTGGGCCAGCTCAAACGATTTTTCAAGAATCTCATCCTTGTTGTCGCCCTTTGAGAGTTCGGTATATACGATGACCGCCTCATCGGTATAGTGGAGGATTGATTTTTTAAGGGTCTCAAGATCATCCTCGACTTTTTGGCTATTATACTCAATCGTGGAGAGCATCTGTAGGGCGTCAAGCGCCGCCTTCACCCGGTTTCCCGCCTCCTCTACCATGGCAGGGTCACCCGCGACGGCGGAATCCTGGTAGAGTTTCATCTGCATCGACAAATTGGAGGTGAACTTGATTCCATGTTCGGTTGACACCAGAAAGCACTTTCCAATGGAGTGATATTCTTCCTGCATTTTTCTTTTTGAAATGAGCGAAACGGTGGTGGTCACCGAAAAAGAGACAAAAAGCAGAATAATGCACAAAACGATTCTTTGAAAAATTTTAAGGGAGGAAAGAAGTCGAATCAGTTGCATGGTTCCATATCTCCGCAGGTCGATTAGCGCTTGCATTCAAAATGAAAAAGGGTAAGGATTCCGATGATGAAAAAAAGTAACTGTCACTTCACAAAAGGGGCTTTTTGCCACTAAAACAAGGCCATACTGAATAGTTACAAAAATATTACTCTTTCTGATAAAGATGTGTCAATCTCTTTTTCAAAACTATAATTTGAACTCATCTTCTACAAACGTAGAGCATCGAATTTTAACACCCATCTATTTGTCAAACTTTTTAAAAGTTTGGCCCCCGGCAGGGCTGCTGGCGGCATTAAAAAAATGGTGTTTTACTTTTTCCGAATCAATAGCAAGAGCGGCGGGAACCGCCCCTGCTTATTGGGAGAAAAAAACGACTATATCATTTCGATGGCGCAGGCCATGGAAACGCCGCCGCCGCCGCACAAAGTGGCGAGCCCCAGGGTTTTATTCCGTTTCTTCAGCGCATACATGAGGGAGACGATGATTCTGGCTCCGGTCGCGCCCACGGGATGTCCCAACCCGATGCCGGAGCCGTTCACGTTGGTGATCTCCCGGTTCAGGTTGAGCTCTCTTTCACAGCCGATATATTGACCGGCGAATGCTTCGTTCACCTCGATCAGATCGAAATCGGAAACCGTAAGCCCGCTTCTTTCAAGAAGCTGCCGTACCGCGGGCACGGGAGAGAGGCCCATGACCGACGGGTGGCACCCGCCTTTTCCAACCGCCTTGATTTTCGCCAGAGGCTTCAAATTCAACGCCTTTGCTTTTTCCGCGCTCATTAAAATCAATCCTGCGGAGCCATCGTTGATTCCGCTGGAGTTCCCGGCGGTGACCTTCCCGATCTTCGGTACAAACGCAGGCGGCAGCTTCTGAAGGTCGGCCATGGTCAAGCCGGGCCTGAAATGCTCGTCTTTCTCGAATAAAATCGACGGTTTCTTTTTCTGCTTGATTTCAACCGGAACGATCTCCTCTTTAAAGGAACCGTCATGGGTGGCTCGTTCCACATTGTTGTGGCTCCGCAGGGCCACCTCATCCATCTCTTCACGGGTGATGCCCATGTGCTGGGCGATAAATTCCGTTGTATGGCCCATGATGTAAGGTTTTCCCACAAACATGGATAAGGGCGCTTCCGCGGCGTTCACCGGGCCCGATTCCGGATTGGGCATGATGTGCGATCCGCAGTGAAGGCCCTGAATCAAGGCGTCCACAAAAACCTGATCCTGGAGCCTCGCTCCCCATCGGGCGCTCGGAACCCGGTAGGCGACGCCGGACATATGCTCCACGCCGCCCGCGAGAATGACATCCGACATCCCCGACTGGATGAAGGCCATGCCCGATATGACCGCCTCCATGCCCGATATGCAGACCCGGTTGATGGTTACGGCGGGGACCGTGTCTGGAATTCCCGCAAGAAGGGCGCCGACTCTGGTCGAGTTCAGTGAATCGGAGGGTTCGAGACAACAACCATATCTCACATCGTCAATCAAGGCTGGATCAATCCCTGCCCGGTTGATGGCTTCTTTCATGGTGATGCTCGCAAGGGTTGTTGCGTGAGAATCTTTCAGAGCGCCGCCAAACGCGCCGATCGCTGTCCTACAGCCGGACACAATAACAACATCTTTCATGGTCATCTCCTCTTCTTTAAAAATCTATAAAAAAGTTAACATTATTTCCTGATGTCATCGATAAGATCCTTGACGATTCCGATGACGTTTTTCCCTCTCTCTTTGGCGATCCGATTGGCCTCCTCCACCAGCCTTTCCGCCTGCTGTTGGAGCGCGTTTTCATCGGGCATGGGGAGCTTCGCGTTTTCGTAGCGCCATTTCAATAGCTTCAGCGCCAATCGAATTTCCTGTTGTTTTATGAATCCTGTCATTTCCGGTCAACTCCTTTCCGCAGACAGATATGGATGATGGCGTGTTCGATGATCAACTTGTCTTCGAGAAAACTCGATTTCATCCTCGCGTCAGCGTCGTGAAGTATTTCAAATATCGCGACCATCTCTTCCTGGGTGAAATTGTCCGATTTCAAAAGCGTCTGATAGACCGGATAGGGACTTTTCGCATTTTTAGCCAGGAGAAGATCGGACACGGCGGAAGCGCTTTTTCGACTTCCCCCCTCCTTTCCGGCAAGAACCGGTTCCGACAAAAAGGTGGGCGCGCTCTTTTCAAGCGATTCATCGTAGGCCATGACAGACGAGAGAATCGAATCCCTAAACTGGGGATAGGCCATGCCTCTCCGCCAGCCACGGCCAAAGGCGCTTCCGGTGAAATCCTTGGCGATCAGCAGCTTTCTCATGTGGTTGATGATGGCCGAAAGGACCTGTAGCGGAACATACTCCCCATCGGAGAGAAGGGAGTTCAGATAAAAGAGGGAGCGTTCGAGACTCCTGTCCGAGAGAGCCCCGGTCAATTCATAGACCGGATCTTTTTTTGTCCGTTTCAGGACCGCGTCGATATCCCTGGAGGTGATAAGGGGCCGATCGCCGCAATAATCGATCAATTTTCCAATATTTCCCGCAAACATCCTCACATCGGACCCGGTGATGTCGCACAATTTATCCAAGGCCTGATCCTCTATCTCTTTTCTTACCTCACCCAGGCGCTTCGAGGCGATCTCGCGGAAAATCCCCTTCCGGAGATTCTGTTCGGTTTTCCCCTCCCCCTTGGGCAGTGAACAGTCGATCACCATGCCCATATCCTTAAAGGTCTTATAGAGGCTGCGCCGCTTATCCACCAGATCGGTCGTCATGATAAAATAGTGTTTTTTGGGAAACCCTTTTTTGATATGGGCCTCCATGAGGGCCGCATCATCCTGGGACTCGGGAATGACGATCTCCTGAAGCAGGAGATATTCCATGAAGGCGTCGAACCACGCGCCTTCGGTCTCCGCCACCTCATCCGCCGTCAGGCTTTTTTTCCGGTTATCGGGAGAGAGCTCCTCCAGGGTAAAGGAGGCCAGGGCCAGAAAGGATGTCAAATGCTTGGCGGCTTTCTTCGGGTCCTCCGCCTCCCATGCGGCTCTTGCCTTGGAGAGGAATGCGGATCGATCCTGTTTGGCGTAGAAGAGTTTGGCGTCAGAGAGGGTCACGACCTTCTTGCTGGAAAAAAGAGAAAAGGTGTTTAGGCTATCCAGGAGCATGCGGATATCGGTATCTGTTCCGTCAAAGGGCTCGTGGTTCACACTTTTTTTCTCGGGAAGGATCAGGGTGAGGAGGGCGTCGCAGGCGCTTTTCGAGAGGTATTCATCGCCGTGTATCAGGTAGACCGTTGAAAACGCTTTCGATGTTTCAAGGGACTTTAAGTAGGGCGAAAGCTCGTTCAATCCGATTTCGGGCATGGGGGACCGCCTCCTTTCCTGGATCGTCGGGAGAGAGCGACCATGAGGCCTGAAAAGAAAAGAATCACCACCAGGCCGATGCTCTGGGAGGGTGAAAGGAGCCCGATGCCGAAATGGCCCCGGAAATCCCCCCGGAAGGTCTCGTTCACCATTCTTACCCCGGCATAGAGGATCATGTAGAGGCAAAAAAGCTGCCCTTCGAATCGGGTCTTTTTCCTCAGAAAAAAAAGAACCCCAAACAAGATGAAGTTGCTGAAAGACTCATAGAGCTGGGTGGGATGAAGGGGAATATGGAGCGGTGCGAGGGAGTTCTCAGCCCTGAAGGTG
>JAGVHJ010000517.1 GCA_020056645.1 Desulfobacterales bacterium | reverse complement strand
GTTTTCAGGGAGTCGCTGGATAGTTTTCCTCCCGCCTCTATCCGAATCCTTTCATAGATATCGTTCATCCCAATCCAGAGAGTGATGATTTTTTCCCTTCCAGGATGGAGGGATGCAAGAGATATGGCGGCCTGAAGCTGCGTGAGGACGCCCGCGTCCCCTTCCGCCGCGAAGATGGCGTTGAAGGGTTGATAGATGGCCGCCATATAAAAGCTTTCATAGGCCTGAGATATGAGGCTTTCTGTTGTCGCGCCATCCACGGCCACGTTGTAGGGAAGATTCAAATCATTGAGAAGTTCATAACCCGACGCGGTTGAGCCGGCGCCATTCAATGTGTCATAACGGATCAGGGGGTTGCTCCAGACCAGACTCGACGCCTTTTCGAGTTTAGAGGCGACCATGGCGGGCCATGAGTGTTTCTGGGTGTTTTCGTGAATCAGCGACTCGCCGTTTTGCGCACCGGCGGTGAGGCCGTCTCCCAGGTTGATGAAGATGATGGAGGAGAGGTTGTACGCAGCCAGTGTTTTTCGCAGGTGGGAGAGGGCCTTCTCTCCGGACACGATATCGCGCCTGGACTTTTGCCAGTAGATTTCCGAATCCCGCCAGTAGGTTTCTCCATTGTCAGTGATGATGGTCTCTTTGTAATACGCATACGCCTGATAGCCTTTGTCGCCTTCCTTCAAGGGAAGGGTTTCGATGGCATAGGTCTCCTTGATCCAGCCTTCAATTTCTGCGGAAGTCGAAAGATGAAAGAGGGGTTCATACTCCCCGGAAGCATTCGTTCCCGGCGGTTTTACGGCTTTAAACACGTAGAGGGCGCTATCGCTATTTTCTTGCAGAACATGTTCGGCGGGATTCACATAACTCCCTTCCGGATACCGGGTGAAGGGCCGCCAGGGAGCGGTTATCTCCGTCAGTTTTCGCATAATCGCCAGAACCTGAATGTCTTTACTGAAATCATCCTCGGTCTGGGAAAAATCAATGGCGGATATTCCCAGTTGTTGTATTTGGGCCCGGAGATCCGGCGTGATGGTGATCCCGTTATCGGGAACGCCGTCGTCATCGATGGACTGGAGGAATCGGGCCATATTGATGACACTCCGGTTGTCGGGGGATGAATTGCCGGAGGGCCCCAGGTCGACGATGGAAAGGATCTCCTTGCAGGGAATCGTTCGCCCGATCTTTATGCCACCCACGTAAAAGGAAACGGTGTCGCCTTCATGATATTCGAATTCTCCTTTCTTGGTGAGACCCCGTCCGCCCTCCACGATGTATTCCATGCCGTCCACCGCCGAATCCACCAGACGGCAGACCTTTTTTTCATCGGCGCTTTTGCTGCAACCCGGCGTTTCAAACAGGATGAGAGTAAAAAAAAAGAGGATAAAAAGGATGTAACCAGGGCCACCGCAAAGGGAATAGGTTTCATCGTTTGACGGTATCATTGGTTTCTCACCTCGATCAGAAGGTTTTCCCAGCCGTTTGCCGTCAACTTTTTCAACATGCGCCTGTACCCCTCGCCATACACAGGGTCCGGGTCTATTTCCAGGTTATCCAAGAGGATTTTGGCAAGGGACGATGGATCATTCTGATAGACCAGGCGAGAGCCAAGGTTACAAAATCCTTCTGTTTCCTCCTCGCTCATGAATACCCCCCACGCATCCAAAAGCACATGAAGGAGTTCATGGGCGAGAACCCCTCGGAATTCGGTCCGCGGCAGGCCGTGTAAAATATAGATATCGGTTCTTGAATAGAGTTTGAACGAGCCGATCGTGTTGGTGGATATTTTTGTAAGGCCCTTGGTGCTTTTCCTCAGGGTGCCCGCCTTATTCATGAGGGTTTTTAAATCCACCAGACTGACCGTGATCCCTGCCGGCAGCGGAGAGAGGCCCTTTGCCAGAAGGATCTGCGTCACCTCCATCAACAGCTCTTCAGCCACTGCCATATGAAACACCGCAGATTCCCGGCAGATGCCGCAAATCACTCTGCCGTCACTGTACTCGAAGCTCCCCTTGGAGGTTTTATCCGAGATGATGATGGAGCAGGAACTGCAAAGCGTGTAATGCTTGCCTTTGTGGCTATCGTGGGATATGTGGCCCCAAACATCCTGAATATAGTTCCCTTCAATGGGATGGTCGCAAACGCTGCACCGGGGAAGTTTGCGGGCCTTATAGCAGGCCATATGATAGCGCCCCTCCGCATCTTCCGTATAGTCCCCCGAAATCGTCATGCCGCACAGGGCGCATCGGGGTTGCACACCCTTTTTGAAACACTCGGGGTGGTACTTTTTCCCCTGGTAGACCGTCCACGTCTCATCAAGCAGCTGACCGCAATGATCACACACGAGCCCTTTCATCTCCTTAAAGCACGCGGCATGAAAAAAACGGTTTCCGTCGGCCTTGTAAGCGGTGGCGATCACCTGGTCGCACCGGTCGCATTTAAAACAGTGGGGATGGAAAAACCGGTTGTCCGATCTGACATACTTGGCGTAAATGGGTTTGCCGCAGTGCTCGCATACAATCCTTGGTCCCTGATCCGGTTTTTCGGATTCTGATTCCAATCCATAAGCAGGGAGATTAAGGAAGAAAAGGCTCCCCAATATCAGGGTGAGGGTTCTTAGGCGGTATGGGATGTGTTTCCGGATTAACAAATTTGAATCGATTTCCCTGGTTTCTATAATTTGACAGGCGCTTATTTGGTTACCGTATAGTTTTTTAAAAAAAAATCAAGCTCCGTGCGGAGAGCCGTTGAAAGCTCCAGAAATTGAATTCCGCATCGCCGCATGGTGATTGTCTGGAAGGGCGATTGATTCAACTCCTCGATATCGGTGACCACTCTCATGGGAATCTGCTTGATGAAAAAATCGTACCGCGGAAAAAAAAGATGGACGGCGTCGAAAAGGGCCGATTCTTTTTTAAGCTGCATATAACGGAAGGATAACCCGCCCATGCTGACATCCTCAACCTGGCCCAATTTGCTGTGGATGGACTCCATGAGGGCAACGGCCCCCCTTTTCGCCAAGAACCGTTGTTCCTTCCGTCTTTCCTGCTCTTGATTATGCATGATGATCCATCAACTGGCCTTCTTTTTCTTTACCCTTCACGTCGTCCGCCGGATCTCTCTGGTTGACAGGAATTTTTATCAGGATGCGGGTCCCTTCTCTCCGTTTTGACTGAATGGAAAAGCTCCCTTTTAGAATATGGGCCCTCTCTTCCATGTTTCTTAATCCCATTCGTTTTCTCGTGAGCGTTTCCTGGATGGTTTTCCTCACGTCAAAGCCCTTTCCGTTATCTTCTATTCGAAGAATCAAATCCGGATAGGCAGCCACAAAACGAATGACGGCACGGGTCGCTCCCGAGTGTTTCTTGATGTTATTCAAGGCTTCCTGAATCAGTCGATATATATTGATTTCCGTATCAAAATCAAGTGTTAAATCCTCAACACCCGCTGAAAAGAGTTCCACCTTCACCCCATGGTTGAAAGAAAAGTCCTGGCAATAATTATAGATGGTTTGCACAAGACCGATCTGATCCAGGCGGGGCGGCTGAAGATCATAGGCAAGATTCCTTACCGCCTCGATCGAACTCTGTAGAACCGATGTGAAGGTTCCTATTTTTTGTCTCAAGCCGTTGGTGATCTCTTTTTCGCTTCCGAAAAAGGTTTCGCAGGAGATTTTTAAGGAGGCCAGATCCTGGGCCACATGATCGTGGAGATCCCGTGCGATCCTCTGGCGCTCGATTTCCTGGGCCTTGATGAGGTCCTGTGTCAGAAGATGGATATGGGCCTGAGCCCGGTTCTTCTCCTCCTGGGTCCGGATCGATTTGATGCCGTAAGAGAGATCCCTCGACAGTTCGGTCAGGAGGGTGATTTCATTTGAGTCGAAGGCGTTGGGCTCTTCCGCATAGATGGTCAAGGCCCCGATCACCTCCTGATCGATGGTGAGTGGGAGCGAAATGACGGCGGCGTACCCTCGCTTCAACGCTTCATTCCGCCACGGCGCATAGCGGATGTTGGTTACAATCTGCTGAATCACACAGGGTTTGCCTGTGCGGATGGCGGTTCCGATGGGCCCCCGCCCCCTCTCCGTGTCCGCCCAGGAGATATGAAGCGTATCCAAGTATCCCTTTTCATATCCGAACTGGGCCGCCGGCTGAATCGATTTCGCCTCATCGTTCAGGCCAAACCCCACCCACGCCAGGCGGTAGCCGCCCTGTTCAACAATGATTCGGCAAATTTCGTTGATAAACTCATGCTCATCGGCGGCCCGGACCAGGGCTTTATTGCATTCGCTCATTGTCATCAAGGCCCGAGACCGTTTTTGAACGATGCCTTCCAGCAGATCCTTCTCCCTTCTCAACAACGCTTCCGCATGTCTGATCCGCAGCATCACATTGATCTGGGCGACGAGTTCCGCACCTTCAATGGGTTTTGTCATAAAGGCGTCCGCCCCTGCGTCAAGCCCCTTGATTTTCTCCGCCAGGCCCATCTTGGCGCCGGTGAGCATGATGATGGGGATGTGTCGGGTCAGATCATTTTTTTTCAGCGTATCGCACACCTCATAGCCATCCATTTCAGGCATTTTAACATCAAGGAGGATGGTGTCGGGCAGTTCGCTGAATGCTTTTTTAATTCCCGACTTGCCTGAAACTTCCGTGAGAATGGCGCAATTGGGGATGAGCCTCGTGAGAAGACTCGATAAAAAATCAAGATTTTCACGAATATCATCTATGGCTAATATTTTGGGCATACCACTATACCCTTTTTTTACTTTAAGGGTTGCATCCATTGGGACCCTGTTAAAAAAATAACCGACCTCCTGAAACAGGGACAATGGTGATCGCGCCCCAAACAATCCGGCGTATCCGATTCAGTTGCTTTTTTTTTATTTCAGGGGTAATGATAACCATTTGATCGTATGGGATTATTGCTATCGTATCTGACAAAATTGTCAACAAAATATTTGGAATGGCTGATACGCGATGTTCAAATTTTATAACTAGTGCCCGAACGAAAACCAAGATTTTTTTTCGAGTTCAAGGAAGGCGAAAATTTTAACCGCAGGAATACATAGAAGTATTTCGAGGATTAAAAT
>JAGVHJ010000315.1 GCA_020056645.1 Desulfobacterales bacterium | reverse complement strand
GAGAGAGAGAGCCCCTTGCCCAAGAACCCGAGCCCCCCCCTGCTCTTTCCGTATCGCCTCCCCCAAACAAAGTAACGGTCCCGATTCCACCCCAAGAGGCCGACCGCTCACGGGTGGAGCAGATCACCCAGAAGATTGAATATCGTCAACAGGAGGCGAAGCAATACACTGAAAAGGAGCAGTCGATCATCAGCGGACTGGATGAGATTGAAGTCTCGTTGAATATTCTGTTCCAGGGCGCCGCCGCCATCCGGAAGAATCTCACAGAAATCGAAACCAAGGTCGTGGACGCCGAAAAACAACTAAACGATCTCACTGCCGCAATGGCGGCGGATGAAGAATACATTGCTAAAAGAATCGTATCCCTATATAAGCTTTCGAATATTGGCAACATGCCGATATTGGCCTCTTCCGATTCAATGTATGAATTTTTCACCCGGAAAACCGCCATGGACAGAATTATCGAGGAAGACGCGAGGGTGTTTGAAAATTACGACAAGAACCGGGATCGTCTGGTGGCCCTGAAAAAGGACCTTGAATCACAGCAGGCGAACATGGTCTTTCTCACCTCCGATTATGATGAGAAGATTCGTATTATTTCCAATCAGAAAGAGAAGCGGTCGAAACTGCTGGGGGATATCCGCAGACAAAAAAATCTGACCATGGCGGCGATCGCCATGCTGAGAGAGACCCAAGCCGATCTTGAACAGAAGATTCAATCCAGTTATCGGCGGGAAACATCCCGGCCGGCGGAAGAAAAAGGGGCCGGGCCAGCCTGCGTCTTCACCCAGGGAGGAATGACGCCACCGGTCAATGGCCAAGTGGTCTCCCTTTTCGGGCAAGGCATGGCCGCCGGCTACCATTTCAAGACCCTCTATAACGGCATCGACATCAAGACCGAACGGGGCGAACCCATCCAGGCCCTTTGCGGCGGAAAGACCATTTTTTCGGAATGGCTGAGAGGGTATGGCAACCTGATCATCATCGATCATGGCAACGATTATTACACGGTCTACGCCCATGCGGAAGAACTGTTTAAAAAAAAAGGAGATCCGGTTGAAACCGGCGAGGTTATCGGAACCGTCGGCGAATCCGGATCGACTCTGGAACCCAAACTCTATTTTGAAATCAGGCATCATGGCAAACCCATCGATCCCCTGACCTGGCTTAAAAAAGGATAGTGAGGAAACACTCATGGCCACATCCCGTCCCAACAACCATCGTCACGGCAGGGCCATTCTCATGGCGTCATGCCTGTTGCTCCTCGGATTTTCCGAAAGCGTCTCTCCGCTCTTCGCCGGTACGGAAGAAACATACAAAAGCCTCAAAGTTTTTTCCAGTGTCATCGAAGAGATCGAGCAGAACTATGTGGACCCGGTCGAACCAGACAAGCTCATTCAGAAGGCCATCCAGGGAATGATCAACGGTCTCGATCCCCACTCCGCCTTCCTTCCTCCTGAAGATTTTGAAGAGCTCCAGGTCGACACCAAAGGCGAGTTCGGCGGCATTGGCATCGTCATATCCGTCAAGGATAACACGCTCACCGTCATCTCGGCCATTGATGGAACCCCTGCGTACAAAGCGGGCGTGAAACCGGAAGATAAAATCATCAAGGTCAACGGCGAGTCGACACAGAACATGCAATTGTGGGAAGCGGTAAAAAAAATGAGGGGGCCGAAGGGATCGACGGTCACCCTGACCCTCCTCAAACAAGGGGCCTCCGAACCGGTGGATGTGGTGTTGATCCGGGACGTCATTCCCATGGAGAGCGTCAAATATGTCACCCTGAAAAACGGGTATGGGTATGTGTGGATAACCAATTTCCGGGACAACACCACCGATGACCTGAAAAACTCCCTGGCTGATCTTGAAAATGAAAATAAACCCCTGAAAGGACTCATCGTCGACCTTCGGGACAATCCAGGAGGCCTTCTCAATCAGGCGGTTGATATTTCCGATATTTTCCTTTCCAATGGCGTTATCGTTTCCATCAAGGGAAGACATGAGAGCCAGCAGAATATCTTCAAGGCCCAGCCCGATCCCATGGATAAAGCGTATCCCATAGTGGTTCTGATCAACGGCGGCAGCGCCAGCGCATCGGAAATCGTCGCCGGAGCCCTCCAGGACAACAAACGCGCTTTAATTCTCGGGACCCCCTCTTTTGGCAAGGGATCGGTCCAGACCGTAAAAGCCTTGAAAGACGGATATGGCATCAAATATACCATCGCCCGGTACTACACCCCGAACGGCACGTCGATTCAGGCCCAGGGAATTCAGCCCGATATTTTGCTTCAGCACGCTCTTTTGAACCAGGGCGAGGAGGGGGGGGAGTCCCAGGGAGTCAAGGAAAAGGATCTTGTAAACCATCTGAAGGCGGAGCCGCCAAAAAAGAGTCTCCTTCAGAACGTCCAAAAAGAGATGGAAAAAAAGGCCTTGAAAAAACATGGCCAGCTTGAACCCAAAACCCTGCTTTCCGATAATCAGGTGGACAGGGCGCTTCAGATACTCATCAGCCACACGATTTTTGAAAAGATGACGGTGCGGCATGCGCATAAATAGTGCCCGAACGAAAACCAAGATTTTTTTTCGAGTTCAAGGAAGGCGAAAATTTTAACCGCAGGAATACATAGAAGTATTTCGAGGATTAAAAT
>JAGVHJ010000459.1 GCA_020056645.1 Desulfobacterales bacterium | reverse complement strand
TTAAATTTTTCGCCTTCCTTGAACTCGAAAAAAAATCTTGGTTTTCGTTCGGGCACTATTTAGCCAGATTTATAAAATCTGGCCGCCGGAGTTATAAAAAAATGGTATTTCAATAGGTTGACCCGCCCGTCGTTGAAAAATAGTGGTCCACCAGCTTTTCGGCGATTCCGGTATAGGTCGAGACAGAAAGCCCTTTCATCCGGCGCTTCACCTCGGGAGAGACCTGCTTCAGGCCATCGATAAATTCATCAAGCATCTCTTTTGAAATTTTTCTTCCCCGGGTCAAGGCCTTCAATTTCTCATAGGGATTCTCCTCTCCAAAAATCCGCATGGCCGTTTGAACCGGTTCCGCCAGGAGCTCCAGATTATCGTCGATATCCTCTTGGATTCTGCCGGGATTGATCTCTATTTTATTCAGACCTTTCAAGGCGTTTAAAAGGCCGATCTTGAAGTAGCCGAAGAGCGCCCCCAGATTTCTCAAAACCGTGCTGTCGGTTAAGTCCCGTTGAAACCGGGAGTTGAGGAGCTTGACCGAGAGATGCTCCATGAGGGTGATGGCGATTCCCATATTGCCTTCGCTGTTTTCAAAATCGATGGGGTTCACTTTGTGGGGCATGGTCGATGATCCCACCTCCCCTTCCTTGACCTTCTGTTTGAAATACCCAAGGGAAATATATCCCCACATGTCCCGGTCCAGATCAATGATGGTGGACGCCAGCCGAATCATTCCATGAAGGATACGGGAGAGGTAGTGGTTGGGGTTGATCTGGGTGGTGAATAAAAGCGGTGTCACACCGATGTAGTCGGCGAGGAAGCGGGTGCTCGCATCTATCCAGTCAATATCCGGAAATACAAAATCATGGGCGTTGAAATTGCCGGTGGCCCCGTTCATTTTGGCATGAATGTCCGCTTTGCGGAGATCTTCCAATTCATGGCGGACGCGCCATGCGAAATTGACGAGCTCCTTCCCAACGGTTGTGGGAGATGCTGGCTGGCCATGGGTTCTTGAAATCATGGGAATCGATTTATTTGTCCGGGCGAGCGTTTCGATCTTCTCAAGGATACGCGTCAGGTCCTTCAGAATATTATCTCTTCCCTCTTTGATCATCAACGCATAGGCGGTGTTGTTGATATCGTCGGATGTGCAGGAAAAGTGGACCCACTCTCTTACGGAGCCGATCCCCAGCGCGTCCAGTTTCGTTTTGATAAAATATTCAACCGCCTTCACATCGTGGTTGGTCTCTTTTTCAATATCCTTGATCCTGACCGCATCGCCGGTGGAGAAGGTGTCGATCAGATGGCCTATTTTAAGGATATCCCCTTCCGGAATATCGGCGATCTTAAGTTCCCGCACCAAGAACTCGAGCCACTTGATTTCAACCCGCACCCGGTAACGGATCAGACCGTATTCCGAGAAAATTGGGGAAAGGTCAGAAACCAAGCTCTGGTATCTGCCATCCAGCACTGACAACGCATTAATCCGATCCATGATATCTCCTGTTGATAGAGTCACCCGTTCATGTTCCTCACTGATTTCCCGCAAAATATAAAAAAGCCGACTCCACCTGTCAAGCTGTAAAGGAGCGAAATCAATTAAATGGTATTTGGAGGGGGGGTCGCATTGAATGTTACGTAAAAAGGAGTTTGACACGTAAAAGACAATTTGATACGTATAAAAAAATTTTTACGTAACCGTTTTATAGGGAGGTATCCGTCATCTATGTCAAGAAAAGTCACCATCAGTGTTCCAGACGATCTTTATGACCAGATGAGCAAATGGCGAAGTTCGTTCAACTTTTCAAAAATTTTTCAACAAACCATCCGGGGGGTGATCCGTAAAAAAGAGAGCTTTCAGAAGCTGATAACGGATGAGATCGACCTTTCAACCATTGTCGACCGGCTGAAAAAAGAAAAACAAGAGATTGAAAAAAACTTTCGTGAGATCGGCAAGCTGGACAGCCTGGAATGGATCAAAACCGCCCACTTCAAGGATATTCATTATGTCCTGAACTGGCAGCCGCCCGTCAACCCTTTTACAGATGAAACGCTTGGGGAGTACTTTGCCCTTGCCCTCAAACGTGATCGTTTGAAAAAACGGTTCAATCTTTCTCATATTCAGGATAATTTCCATGATTTCACGGTAAAATACCTGGATGGATGGAAAGAGGGCGTTCATGATTTCTGGAATGAGATCAAGGATAAGCTACACAATAAACCGGCCTGAACACCAAATTTCAACAGTTAGGACTCGCTACAAAAAAACAAAAGGAAACCTCTGATGCCAACCGTCACAAACTTACTGAAATTGTTTAACAGGCGTTTTCCACACACCGCAAAAAAATATGTGAGGGAGTCGCTTCCTGAAAATGGCTTGCTAATGAAGGCGGCCAAGCTCCTTTACCTCCCCTATCAGTGGCTGATCGGGGTTCCCCTCTTCGTACTCAGCACCGTTCTCTTTTCACTCATCGCCATGATCCTGGTCCCATGGAAAGGACCCAAGGCGACCGCCAATTATTCGGCCATCCCATGGGCCAGACTGGGCTGCTATATGATCCCTCTGTTTCTCAAAATCCGGGGAAGAGAGCATGTCGATCCCGCCCAATCCTATGTCATCGCGGCCAATCATCAAAGCCACGTGGATATCCTCATCATCTACGGCTGGATCGGCATTGATTTCAAATGGGTGATGAAGGAGTCGATACGGAAAATCCCTTTTATGGGAAAAGCCTGTGACGCCATGGGCCATGTTTTTATTGACCGGTCCAATCCAGCGGCGGCCATCTCCTCCATTGAACGGGCCAAGGCCAGAATTCAGAATGGCACCTCCATCCTTTTTTTCCCTGAAGGCACGCGAAGCAGGGATGGACACTTGCAGGATTTCAAGAAAGGCGCCTTCCGGACCGCCCTTGATCTGAATCTCCCCATCCTTCCTGTCACCATCAATGGAACCAAAACTATTCTTCAGAAAAATTCATTCCGCATTTTTCCAGGCACGGTGGAGATGATCTTTCATCCACCCGTGGAGACAGCCCCCTTCACGGTGGATCGAATGGAAGATCTGATGAAAATCGTCAGAGCCTCCATTCAATCGGAACTCGCTTCATAAACAAAGGGGGCGCGTCTGGTTCAGAACCGATTTACGCTTTCTGTTTTTTGGGAGCGCTCCCCAGTTCTTTTTTTTGGACCGTCGCCTCACACTCCAACTGGGGAATCTGTGAATAGCCGCCATGATTGAGGGATGCTCGGATTCGTGTCAGAAGCTCTTGCCGGGACGCCGATCCATTGGTGTCCCGAATATGCTTGCAAAAGAAGTAGGTGAATGCGCCGTTATAGGCGTTATTGATATAGGCGTCGGCGGAGGTTTGAGAATCTTTGCACCCGGCCCACAAGATATGATGAACCGCATCGCGCCCTTTTGACCGGAACAATCTCCGGATCGGTTGCAGCTCATCCTCTTCTCCCTCAAACCGGCACTCGATGTCCGGTGGCGGCGGAAGATAGCGGTAAAGTGTTGGATGTTGGGGCCCCAGGTTGGCCGGTCTTCCGAAATCCAGGCTTCGAAGCCCTGTTCCCGAATGGCAGGAATCGAGAAAGACCTCCAGCAGAACCCCTGAAGGAAGTTTTTTAAAAATTGAGTTGAGCAGATCGTCCGTTATATAGCCATTGTCCCAGTTCATATCGTATGGACAGATCAATTCATCCATGCGATCGACCAACTCATCCTGTTCATCCCTGTCGCGGATCTGAGAACCGTGTCCCGAAAAATGAAACACCAGGAAATCGCCGCTTTTTGCGCTTGCGACCATCTGATTGAGCCGTGCAATGATATTGGCTTTGGTGGCCCGGGAATCCAGAAGCACCCGGATGTCGCTGTTGGTGAACCCAAGGTAGGTTTTCAAGATGCTTCTCATGTTGGTGACATCATTCACGCAGCCTCTCAGGTCGCTGATGCCATGGTAGTCATTGACGCCGACTAAAAGTGCTTTTCTCGCCATGTTTCACTCCTTTTATGTTTTTTGTGTTATTGGATGCACTGTTCTCAATTACCATACACATACGTCCAGCTTTTCAGTTTGCCACAGGCGGAATAAAATCGGTGGGTAACTATTCAGCCGCTATTCATCAAGATGGCCAAAAGCCTGTTTTGTTCGTTCCGTATTTTTTTTCGGGAGCTTCTTGGCTTTTTGCTGAACTGGCAAAAACAAAGGCCTAAAGGCCTCAAACCGTTTGCCCGTTTTAGCGCAAAAAGCCTTCGAATCTCTCATCCGAAAAAAAGGTAATGTCACGTCACAAAAGGGCCTTTTTGCCACTAAAACAAGGTCATGCTGAATAGTTACATCGGTGGAAGGCTCTTGGCGCTTCACTGGATCAGGCGGGAGACGCATCTCAAAGAAGGGAAAAAAAACCGGACCCAGCCATGCAGGCCGAATCCGGTTCGTGCGGGCTTTTAATGGGTCGATGCGGCCTCGTATCCCTTCTCGATGGCCTTCTGGTTGATATCCAGAAATTTGTGGAGCTTTTCGGGAAAGGTTTTTTTCATGGTTTTGAAAATCGTCTCCATTTTTAGGACGCCCGTCGTCTTCAAAAGCGCCCCGATCATGGCCATATTGGCCATTTTACCATTTCCCAGCTCTTCGGCGATGTCGTTCACCGGCACATAGGCGGACCGGATATCATTTCTTTCCGGAGCCTTCTTCACAAGAGAGCTGTTCACGAGGAGCAGCCCCTCTTTTTGAAGCCGACCGATAAAAAAGTCGAAAGACTGCTCGTTCATGGCCACAAGAACCGTCGGCGACGCGATGACCGGCGAGGCGATCGACTCGTCGGATACGATCACCGAACAGTTGGCCGTTCCACCGCGCATGGCGATACCATAGGCTGGATAAAAAGTCACGTTTTTGTCTTCGGCCATGGCGGCGTAGGCGATCAGATTACCCATGGATATGACGCCCTGGCCGCCGAATCCGGCAAATATAATTTTATGTTCCATCGTCTTTATTTCCCTATTAACCAACCGTTTTCAAACGGTTTTGCTTTATCCGTTATACAATCTTCCCATCCACCTTGAATTCGCCCAGGGGATAGTAGGCCGCCATTTCATTTTCCACATACTCCATGGCTTTTTTCGGCGACAGTCCCCAATTCACCGGGCAGGGAGACAAGACTTCGATCAACGAAAACCCTTTCTTCGCCATTTG
>JAGVHJ010000326.1 GCA_020056645.1 Desulfobacterales bacterium | reverse complement strand
CCGCTTTTTAAAAGCGGGCCGCCGGAGGCATTGATAATCAATTCAAGTTATTACTTAAATCTAAATCACTCACCACGCCCTATTCTACATGCGATTCCCCTCCTGTCAGGAATCGTTTTCAGACGATGCGCCGGATCAGCCCCCTACCCGTTACTCTTGATCAATAACCCTGTGACACATCAGGAAGCCTATCAATGAAACCGCATACATTTCTTCTGGTCGATGACAATCCATTAACGCTGAATGAATTGAACGGTCTGGTAAAATATATCAATTACGAGAAAATCGACCCGGCCTCAAGCGGAAACCAGGCATGGAGCCTGCTAAAAAAACACACCTACGACTGCATCATCACCTCATGGGAAATGCAGGAGATGACCGGACTCGCCCTTCTCAAGCTGGTCCGAAAAGAGGATAAACACCATGACACGCCCTTTTTCCTCACCCATAGCGCCTTTACCAAACTCAAGGTGATCCAGGCGGGGCAGGCCGGCGTCACCGGTCTGATCGTCAGGCCTTTTGACCTTGAAACCCTTACGCTAAAGATTGAGCAGATATCCCGTGGAATGAAAGACCTGGAGATCCTGAACAAGGAAAAAAAATATCAGGAGGGGCTGGCCCTCATCGAGGCGAAACAATACGACACGGCCCTTGGCCTCTTCGAAGATCTCATTAAAAAAAGCGAAAGCGCCGAATATTACTACAACATCGGTTTCATTAAAACCAGCCAGGCAAAATATCCGGAGGCCATCGCAGCCTTTCAGAAAGCGACCCAGCTTGACCACCTCTTTGTCAAGGCCTTTCAGGCCATGGGCCGGGCCTATACGCTGATGGGAAACAAAAACGAAGCGGTGCGGTGCCTCAACAGGGCGGCTAATATTCATATGGAAAAGGGTGAAATGGAAAGCGCCGAGGAGGTGTTGAACGAGGTGCTGTTGATCAACCCGGACACGCTGAACGTGTTCAACAGCCTGGGGGTTCTCTACCGGAAAAAAGGAAATTTCAAAAAAGCCCTTGAGCAATATCTGAAGGCGTTAAAAATCCACCCCAAAGAGCCCCATATTCTCTATAACGTTGGAAGGCTTTACGTGGATTTAAAGGATTTCGAGAAGGCGAAAATTTTTTTCATACGCGCCATCAAATACAATCCAGACTTCAAAGAAGCAAAAGATGTGTTGAAGGCCATCGACCTGGGGAGCATCGACTCCTACTTCAAATAGGCGCACCCCGCTCATTTCATTTGGAATCAATTGCTTCTGCTTAACACCCACTTTTCGATCACTTCAAAGACCGCTTCTCGCTTGATCGGTTTGGCCAGGTAGTCGTTCATTCCGGATTCCAGACATCTTAAGCGATCCTCTTTCATGGCGTTCGCGGTCACGGCGATGATGGGGATGGGGGGGACCGCCATGCGGCTCTTTTTTTCCTTGCGGCCGGCGCTCCTTCCCATATTCTCCTTTTCCCAGTTCCGAATGGCGGTCGTGGTTTCATATCCGCTCATGCCGGGCATTTGAATATCCATGAGAACCAAATCGTATGAAAGGGGATTCTGGGTGTATTTTTCATAGGTTTCGATGCCGCTGTTGGCCACATGCACTTGATATCCCGCCTTGGTCAGCATGATGGAAATCAGCTTCTGATTCACGGGATTATCTTCGGCAAGGAGAATCACGATGGAGCGCTTGATGCCTTCGATCATGGAGTATTGGGTGAGAATCGACCGTACCTCCCCCGGTTCCCACGCGGCGGCCGGTTTTTTAAAACCGATCAGTTGATCGACCATGTTGATGAGGCGGTCTCTCCGGAGGGGTTTGGCGATAAAGGCGTCAAATCCTGCCTCTTCGCATTGTTTAGCGGCTCCTGGCGTGGGAGATGAGAGGGCCAGAAGGGGCAGCGCCGCGATCACCCCATCGGAACTCTTCCGGATCGCCCTTGCGATATCGATTCCATCCGATCCCGGCATGTTGATATCAAGGATACACAAATGGAAGGGGGTCATGCCCCGCGCATGGGCGCGGAGGGTTTCCAGGGTGCTCTGGCCGTCATTGAGAGCGGTCACACGCATACCGGACTTTTTCAGTTCGTGGGCCAAAATATCGCGGCAGGTCTGATTATCGTCCACAATAAGAACACTTCGTCCGGTGAGCCCCACATGGCAATAGCGGCTGGGATACACCACCTCCTGCTTGATCATGGAGGCGGTGAAATGAAAGGTGGCTCCTTCGGTCACATTGTTTTCCGCCCAGATGTTTCCCCCCATGAGGGCCGCTATTTTTTTACAGATGGAGAGGCCCAGACCGGTTCCCCCATATTTACTGGCGGTAACCCCTTTGGCCTGTCTAAAAGGTTCGAAAACCTCTTTCAGGGCGTTCGGGGGAATCCCGATCCCTGTATCGCGGACCTTGGTGTAGATGAGAACCGAATGGTCCGTGTCTTTCAATATATCGATGGAGAGCTCTATCTCCCCACCGGATGTGAACTTGACGGCGTTCCCCATAAGATTCACTATGACCTGCCGGTAACGGTGGGGATCTCCGATGACCATGGAGGGGACATCGTCGCCGATCCGGCACAGAAGCTCGACTTTTTTACATCCAAGTTTGGGCCGGATCAGTTCACACACGTCATAGCAAAGCATCTCCGGATCAAAAGGCATCATTTCAAGGGTCATCTGTCCCGCCTCGATTTTAGAAAAATCGAGAATATCGTTGATCAGAAGAAGAAGGGACTCGCCGCTTGACTTGGTGATTTTGGCGTAATCGATCTGTTCCGGGGTGAGGTCTGTGTCGAGAAGGATATCGGTAAACCCGATGATTCCATTTAAAGGTGTTCTGATCTCATGGCTCATGTTCGCCAGGAAGTCGCTTTTGGCTTTGGAGGCGACCTCCGCCTTCGCCGCAAGTTCCCTGGCCATCATGAGGGCCTCCTCCAGTTTGGTGTTGGTTTTTTTCAACTCGTAGAGAATGCTTTTTTCCCGGTCGATGCGGCCGATTCTCGCTTCCAGCTCTTTCATATGAAAAGGCTTTGTCATATAATCGGTGGCGCCCGACTGGATAATCTCCATATAGGAGTAGTCATCGGAGAAGGCGGTCATGATGATGAAATCGATATCCGGAAAGGCCTCTTTTTTCCGTTTCATGAATTGGACTCCGTCCTGGCCGGGCATGCGGATATCGGAAATAATCAAATCGGGCTTATACTCGCTGATCAGTCTATCCGCGTCCGCCGTGTTGGATGCGGATAGACAGAAATAATCATGGGTTGACAAAAACTTTTCAACAGCAGAAAGAAGCTGGTTGTCGTCATCGATAATCAAAATGGATTTAATCATTACTCCGGCCATGGCTTTAACGAAGGCCCCTTATTTGATTCATAATCATCCCTTTCAACAACGCCAATGACGGGATGGTGTTTAAGTTATTTCACCCGTTCCGCATAGGCTTTTGTCCGAGTGTCCACCCGGATCGTCTCCCCCTCGTTGACAAAGGCGGGCACCTGAACAACATATCCGGTCTCAAGGGTCGCGGGTTTGGTGTCATTCGTGGCTGTATCACCCTTGGCCCATGGGTCCGCCTTGACGATTTTCAGTTCAACGAAATTGGGCATGTTGATCGAAATCGCCTTGTTGTCGAAAAAGAGCACATTGCAGACGGTGTTCTCCTTCAACAGGTCAATGGCGTCCACCACCTGGTCCCGTGTCAGGAACTCCTGTTCGAAGGTGGCCGTATTCATGAAACAGAAGGTGCCACCCTCCTCGTAGAGGTATTCCATCTCTCGCTCTTCCAGGTTGGCCGGATTGAATTTGTCGCCAGATCTGAAGGTGCGATCAAACTGAGACCCGGTAATCATATTCTTGAGCCGGCATTTGTACAATGCCTGGCCCTTGCCTGGTTTTACAAAATCAAACTGGCTGATGACATAGGGCTCTCCGTCGATTTCCACCTTGAGACCTTTTTTTAAATTACTGCAATCATACATGATTCAAACTCCTGTTCTCTTTTTTCATGGTGTGTTCCGGCCGATATCGGTTATAAAATGAATTCATCTGTTTCCGGGAAGCTTCAACCTGTCTCGTAAAAGCTCCCTATCTCTTTAACAAAACGGGTGATCGTGTCAAAATCTTTTTTAAGAATTCATGCAGATCTTTTTTTTTAAGAAACCGATATTTATTCATATTGATTATTTTATGACTTCTGTTAGAAATAGGGCGTTTTTTTTATTAACAAAAGAAGCGATGATATTTGAGGAGAGGAATGATACAAATTATTGATTTTGGATCGCAATTCAACCAGCTGATCGCCAGACGCGTCCGAGAATTAAAAGTCTATTGCCAGATCGACCCGCCGGATAAGGTCACCCCCCGTTACATAGAGGAGGTGAAGCCGGACGGCATCATTTTATCTGGCGGACCCGCCAGCATTTACAGCAAAAATAGTCCGAAAGCCGACCCGAAGATTCTTGAAATGGGTATTCCCGTTCTGGGTATCTGCTATGGCATGCAGTTTATCGTAAACGCCATGGGCGGCCTCATTGAGCGGGCCGACAAACGGGAGTATGGATTCGCGGAGCTCCTTGTAAAAGAGACGGATGGCCTCTTCAAAGGCGTTCAAGACAAGAGTCCCTGCTGGATGAGCCACGGAGATTCCATCAAAAAACTCCCTCCCGGATTTACCATCACAGCCTCCACCGACAACACGGAAATCGCCGCCATTGAACACACCGGTAAATCGATCATGGGGCTCCAGTTCCATCCCGAGGTGGCCCATACGGCCTACGGGAAAAAAATGCTTTCCAATTTCCTTTTTGACCGGTGCGACTGTAAAAAATTGTGGTCCATGAAATCCTTCGCAAAAAGCGCCATGGAAAAAATCAGAACCGAGGTGGGCGACAAAAAAGTGATTTTAGGGTTAAGCGGCGGCGTTGACTCCTCTGTAACGGCCCTTCTTATCCACAAAGCAATCGGAAAAAGGCTCACCTGCATCTTTGTGGATAACGGACTCATGCGGTTGAACGAAACAGATACGCTTAAAAAGAGCCTGAAAAACCATCTGGATATGGATATCCGGTTCATCAACGCCCGCTCAGCCTTCCTAACCCCCTT
>JAGVHJ010000379.1 GCA_020056645.1 Desulfobacterales bacterium | reverse complement strand
TCCTCCGGCTTGATGCTCTTCAATTTGTCGTAAACCGCCTCCAGTTCTTTCCGCTTGGTTTCAGCAGCCGTAAGCTTGAGGCTCAAATCGGTCAGTTTTTGAGGAATAATGGTCGCCCTGTCTTCGATGGTGACTATATCTTTCTCTTTCATGTACTCCTGGAGTTTGATCTCGGAACTCTGGAGCTTCGCGCCCTCTTCATCCACTTTTTCGCGCATCCACTTGATGGTCTGGGCCGAAGACTGCATTTTCATTTCAAGAAGACGTTCCATATAGGCTTTGGCGACGGTATTGACGATCATGGACGCAAGCTGGGGATTTTCGGATGTGAAGCTGATATTGACGACCTTGGATTCGGGAATCGGACTCACAACGATGCCATCCCGGACGAGGGTGGCGAGCATCTCCTTTTTCGCCTCTTTGGGGTCCAGGGGGGGCTCCATTCCAGGAGAGAGTGGGGGATCGGTCAGGCCGATGGTCGTTTTCAGCCATTGCAGCATGTTTTTGATGCCTTGTTTCGTGCTCCCCCACAAGGGAAAGGAGGGCCTCTTTTTTTTTATGTATAGCTCAAATGTCTCATCCAGTTTGAGAATATCCACCACATTTCTTGCAACGGTTTGACTCTTGATGATCTGGGTCTGGGTCTCCCGGAATTCAGGGTCGTAAGGCATGAAGGCATAGTTCATCATTAATGACCCGGAATCGACTTTCTCGATCATTACCTTGGACGAGGCCGTGTAAAGGGGGGTGGTGGTGAAGGATTTAATCAGAACAATCGTGAAGACAACGAAAAAGAAGATGAGGATGGGATATTTTCGCTTGTCTAAAATTCTTAAATAATCACGTAAATGAATCTCTTTCTCTTCGAACTCTTCCATTAGAATATGCTCTCCGGTACAACGATGATATCCCCGGGCAGGACCGGTTCATCCATATTGGTTTTTGTGATCACCACCTCTTCTCCGTTTACTTTTCGAATAATCCGGATGTTTTTGGGAGCGGCCTTGTCCGTAAATCCCGATGCAAGGGTGATGGCCATGATCATGGTGGTGCCTTTTTCGTATTTATACTTGTCGGGGCGCTTGACCTCTCCATTGATATAGATCACATCCATTTTGGGGATATAAACCGTATCGCCATGGAAGATGGATATATTTTGCGCGGCCTCGCCTTTTTCAATCAGTCCCGCCATATCGATCTGGAGGGTTTCCGAATTGCCGGGTTTGGCCGATTTATCGCCTCGGGTGATAATGGCCGTTGAACCGGCGTCCGCGGTCAACCCGCCGGCAACGGAAATGAATTCAAGAAGGCTCGTACTCTGACGGATGGAGTAGTGACCGGGATTTTTGACCATACCCAGGATCGTCGCTTTTTTACTGCTGAATTCATCGATAAACACGGAAATCTGGGGGTTGACCAGATACCCATCCGCGAAAAGCGCGGTGAGCTTTTTCGATATTTCAACCACGCTCATGCCTTTGACCTGAACGCTCCCGAGCAAGGGAAGGATAATGGTTCCATCCCCACTGACCCTGACTTTGCTTGAAAGCTGTGGCTGGTTGTACACCGTGACAGTGATCACGTCATCTTCACCCACCGTATAATCCTGCCCTGAAAGCATCGGGGCCGAAAAGAACCAGATAAGGCAGGTGATCGCCGTCAAAAGAGCTGTGGTTTTTAGTGTTTCAGATCCATTCATTCGATTTGTAACTCCTGACGTTTGCATTTCAAACCCTAAACACCTGCGTTGATATTCAACAAAATCGTGTTCGATCCCGCCTGCCGGGAGCCGGTGGCGTAACTGGAAGAGCGATTTTCAAAGGTGTATTCAAGGGTGAATGTCATCCATTTTGCGAAGGTGTAACCGGCTGCTGGAGAAACGGAAAATCGTTTTTCCTCTCCGGTCTTCTTTCCGGAACCATAATAGTCGCCGGTGGTGTATAGAATCTTCAAATCCAGGAATATTTTGGAGGTTAGCTCATAAAGGCAGGTTCCTGTCACGCCCATGGAGTCGAGATAATCGGTATCGGCGAAGAGCGTTTCCTGATATTTTTTATAGGCTGCGAGGGAAAGCCTGGTGTCTGAAGAGAGCGCATGGCTGATCCGGCCCTCAATGATGTAATCATCGATCGATTCGGTATCTGGAGAATCAAAGGTGCGCGCGCCATATCCGGATTTTAAAATTCCCCGTGTTTTTTCGGAAAAATTCCATTTAAGACCCATGGCATACTGATTTTCTTTGCTCCCCTCCCGCAAGGCCATCCGGTAGTCAACGTCAATTAGGGTATACTCAAGAAAAAGCCTGGTTTTTGGCAGCACCGGATAGGCGAGTTCGAAGGAGAACGAACGATCCACCCTGTCTCTGAACCGGTATAGGTTCGAGTCATAATCCACGTTGAAGGTCGTGTAATCGGCGTTCAGGGCGAGTTTCCCCCTGGGATCGAAAGAAACGCTTGCCATGAGATAATCGCTTGTATAGTCTTCCAGCGTGGAAGCGAATCCCGCCCCCCTTTGTTCATGGGCGCTGCATCTCTGGCCTTGTATCTCAAAGGCGGTGTTGTTTTTCATCTGATACCGGAGCCGGGTTTCCATCGTATTGGATGTGGTGTTTTCATCCGTATGCTCCGCATACCGCTCCATATTCATGCCGCCGCTGAAATAAACGAGAAATCGCCGGTAACTTTGATAGTCAAATTGTTCAAGGGTCATGCCCCCCGGAGTGATGGTGGAGGTTTCAACAGGAGTTAGACTGACTTTAAGGCCTGGCAAGGCCATCCAGACACCGGGCATGATGTAGGTTCCGAAATCTTCGATTTTGTTTTCCGGCGATCGATAGAGGTTGTCCGAATAGATTTCGGATAAAGAGATGAACGGATGAACATACCCGCCTTTTTTACCGAAAATGTCTGCGGTGATCGGTGGTTGGCCTCCGAATGTAGCAACTTCTTCGGCCTTTAATGAATAAGGGAATATAAGGCATGCCCCCTGGATGCATGCCAAGAAAAAAAAAAGTACTTTAAATCTCATTATGTCGAACGCGTAGCAAATTATTTTCCAGCCGTCACTCTCTGTTTCCGCTCACTGCTGGCGGGCAATCGTTAACACCCATGCAGACTTCACAATGACAGTTGTCATTAGCCTTTTTACAGTGCATGGTTGAACCGGGGACGGATTCATCACAGTCGATTAAAACACCCCCTGCTGAAAGAAATAATTCTACAAAAGTTGGTGTCTTTGTCTCTGGAACGATCCAGTCAACCCGCGCCTTTTCAAGAGCCAAAAGAGTATCCGATTGAGAAACATGGTCGTCCAGATTCTCCTGAAAGGCATTATCCATGTTATCCTGTCTGAGATCATTTCCTAACCGATCCACCCATTTGGCGGCCATAACCCCAGTATAGCAGGAAAGCGAAAAGAAAAGGAGCGCATGGGCAAGAATGGGTTTAAACAACTTTTCTTTCTCTATTCTTTAAACAATTTTTCTACTTCTGAGAGCGGCCATGCCAAAAATTCCAAGTCCCATGAGAAGCAGGGTGGCGGGTTCAGGAACGGGTTCGATCAGGTGAATATTTTTCACTCCTTTACCCCGAAATGTAATCCGGTAATCCCCATGGTCGTTTTCATAGTAGTTGGTATGGAGCAAATTGCCGCCCCAGATGGGGATATATTCTTTCTGGTTGAAAAGATCTTTTTCTGCAAAGTTTTGCCTGCCCAGCGCTTCGTCAAGGGTGAGGTTCCATGCACCGATGGCAAGAATATAGTTTCCTGCAACGAGGTCATCCATTTTCAGAAAAGAATCATCATATGTCAGGCTTCCGTCAAGCCTGGACAAAAGAGCGTTGCTGTCGTCGTTTTTGACGATAAAGTCAGATGCGTCCAGAAAACCGTCATCACGGAAGAGGAGTATATCCGTGTCAAGGTAGGCAATCTCACCATCAAGGTTCATATCTAAATTGAGACCCAAAAAGCCGGTGCTTTCCCAGGAGAGAACATCAAGCTGGACATCTTTTTGGGATGACATGGTAAAACCGATCCAGTCAACCGTTGAATAATGCTTGGAGTAGATGGGATCGTATTTGGGTGAAGTGGGTGAAAGGGCTTGTTTGTAAATTGTTCCGTTAAAAGTGGAAATGGGCAGCGCAAATAATAATGACGGCGCCATCACCATCAAGAAAATGAGAATCGATTTGATCGCTTTCATGATATCTCTCCTAAAATAGAGTCGGGCTTCAAAGTAACAATCGTTTAAAAAAGGTCAACTGTTTCCCAGCGTATGGCAGGTATTCAGGCCCATGTAATCTTGGCATTGGGGGCGTTGCATGCCTGGTCCGGTATACATTTTTTGCTGGGATTTACATGTGGCGAGAACGTTTTCTTCCATTCTGCCGCGAACAAGGACCACCAGTTTAGGCTTTTCCCAGTTTTTTTTCATTATCCCGCCCTCCTCATTTAATTAAAAAAAATGAATTTATCAGTTTTGTCTTGTTGATATATATAAGGTTAAAAAATATTTGCAAGATTTTTTTTCATTTTAAAACAGGGTTTCCCGTAGCGTCGCCGTCTTGCAGAAATAAGGAACCTTCCCATTCAAGGAGCCTGTCTCAAGAAATGCATGGGCAGGACACCACATGCAGAGATTTTTTAAGTCGCAAGAAAGACAAGGGGCGTCACAACCATTCATGGCCCCTATCTCTGAAATAACCTGTGGCGTGAGGGTTCGCCATGCCTCTGTCAGAGACCCCTCCGTCAACCGGTAGATCAAGTCCGGATGCACCAGAGAGGGGCAGAGCCTGAACCAGCCATCGTGGCTGATGGCGCAATCGTTCAGGCCTATACCACAATGAAACAGGCGGCCCGGTTCGCCCAGAGAAAGGGCCTCCTTTTTTTCCGTGCACGCTTTTTTTATGGAATCAAGGCGATGAGGTTCCATTTTTTCAAGCCGCTCAATCTCTTCCGGTATCAGGCGCTCTTCCCGGATCTCCTTGTTTCTTTGATCATTTCCGTCAAAGCGCAACTGAAGATAGGGATCGAACCGGAAGACCGATTGGCTATTCTCTTTGCAGAACCGCATGATGTGAGGCAGTTCTTTTCTGTTGGACCGGGTAACGGTTGTCTTTAACGTGGTTTTGATCTTGTGATCAAGGAGCAGACCCAGACCGCGCTGAAACTGTCTGAAGGAGCCTTTTTTCCGGGTGACCGCCTCATACACATCCCGGCTGACGCCATAGACGGTCACTTCCAGATCTCTTGGGGGGTAGGCTTGGAACAAACGGATGAGCTTATCGGATATCAGGGTCGCGTTTGTAAAAACCGATACCAGAAATCCCCGTCGTTTCAGGAAAAGGTAAATATCTTCGAAATCCTTCCTTAGAAGAGGCTCGCCGCCCGTAATGAGAATCCAGAGCGTTCCCAGGGATAGCGCTTCATCGGCTATCCTTTTTATCTGTTCAAAAGTGAGTTCTTTCTGCTCAGAAACCGTGTCATGCCGGTCCAGGTTGATATAACAGTGCGCGCACTCATTGTTGCACCGGGCTGTAATTTCAAGATCAATGGC
>JAGVHJ010000434.1 GCA_020056645.1 Desulfobacterales bacterium | reverse complement strand
TCTCTCATCCGAAAAAAAAGTAAATGTCACGTCACAAAAGGGCCTTTTTGCCACTAAAACAAGGCCATACTGAATAGTTACACCGCTTTTAGAAATAGGTGTTGATGTCATCTGAGCGATCGTTAAGAGCCCACTCCTCAAACCCTATTTGTCCAGATTTTTAAAATCTGGCCGCCGGAGGCTATTTTTTGCTCTGTTGTCGTAACCATGATCTGTTAAATTTGACCATGCAAGGCATGAATGAGGGGTATTTCAATCATTTCTTTTTCCCCTCTTTTTGTGTATTTTTTGATTTTCTTGATTTAAGTCAAGGCGATCACCCCTGTTTTCGCGTATAACCGTTTTCATAAAACCACCTGGAGGTAAGAGACGATGAAACATAAGCGTGAATGGGGGCAATGCCCCATCGATATCTCAGATGACGATGTGATAAACGCCATGAAAACCATTCCGGGATTTCTCGATATCACCCCGTCCGATTTTAGGGAAATCTATATGTATGCTTACAGGCAGGCGATGGAACGGTTGGGTCACGCCCTTACGGCCCGCCAGATCATGACGACAAAGGTCATCTTCGTAACAGAGGAGGCCTCCCTCCTCCATACCGCCTTGCTTCTTGCGGCCCATACGATTTCCGGGGCGCCGGTGGTCGACTCCTTACTGCGGGTCAAAGGCGTTATTTCGGAAAAGGACTTTTTGGTTGAAATGGGAAAAAGAAAAGAGACCGGCGTGATGGGACTCATCGCCGAGTGCCTGAAAAACAAGGGATGTCTGGCCGCGCCGTTTAGGGAGAAAACCGCCCGGGACCTGATGACCTCGCCGCCATGGACGGTTCATGGGGAGACACCGGTTGTTGAAATCGCGGCCCTTTTCGAAGAGAAGAAGATCAACAGGGTTCCGGTGGTGGATAGGGACCAAACGCTTATCGGGATCGTCACCCGCTCCGATATCGTTCAATCCTATTGCACCAGACCCATTTGAATCAGGGACAACGACACTATGCGCTATTTTGAAAAAATGAAGGGAATCACGAAAAGTCCGCCACGGGTCAGCGCTTCGGAAATCGGCTGGTCATGGATCGGCGCATTTCTGGGAATTGTTCCGGTCGCCTATCTGGAGTACGCCCTTTTTAAAGGGAGCGACCTGGTTTTTATCGTGGGCTCTTTCGGCGCATCCGCCGTCTTGGTCTATGGCGCGATCCGAAGCCCCCTTGCCCAGCCCCGGAATCTGGTCGGCGGCCATGTGATATCGGCGCTCATCGGTGTGGCCGCCTACAGGCTCTTTCCCGGAGAGACGTGGCTGGCGGCGGCGTTTGCCGTGGCGACGGCGATCGCCGCCATGCACGCCACAAAAACCCTCCATCCGCCTGGAGGCGCGACCGCCCTCATCGCCGTGATCGGTAGTAAGGAAATTCACGCCCTTGGATTTCTATACGCCATTCTTCCCGTCGGCGCGGGGGCGCTCATGATGCTCTTGGTCGCCCTCCTAGTGAACAATATCCCGGAGAGGAGACGATACCCGGAATTCTGGTTTTAGCCATCAATCTCCGGTGATTTGAATTGGAGTGGATTGGAAAAGGATAACACACCATGGATCATCCAGCGGGTTTGAAAAACGTGCAACAGGATCGGCCGATACGTGATGAAGAGGGCTTGATTAAAAATGGTTCGTCCGGGAAAAATTTTTTTCCCATACGGCGTCAGGTTCAGCTTGCCCTCTTCATCGCCACCATCGCCACGGGTCTTCAGTTTTACATCTATGTGGCCCAGGCCATGAGAGGCGGTGAAATCACCGTGCCACGCCCCGAAGGGGTGGAAGGGTTTTTACCCATCGGCGCGTTGATGGCATGGAAAAATTTTATCCTTTCGGGAGAGTGGGACCCGTTCCATCCCGCGGCCATGGTGATACTCGGTTTCGCCGTGGTCCTCTCCTTGGCTTTCCGTAAGGCTTTTTGCGGCTGGTTCTGTCCCATCGGGACCTTGTCCGAATGGGCATGGCGAGCCGGCGCGGCCCTGGGGGTGAAACACCACCGGCTCCCCGGCTGGATCGATTGGCCTTTGAGGAGCGTGAAATATGCATTGCTGGGTTTTTTTGTCTATATCATTCTTCAGATGACGGCAAAGGATATAGAGAGCTTTCTCCAGAGCCCTTACTATAAGGTCGCCGATGTGAAGATGCTCTATTTTTTCACCCATATCTCTCGGATCACGGCAGGGGTTCTCATCCTTCTTGTGATTCTCTCTCTCTTTTTCCGGAATTTTTGGTGCCGCCATCTCTGCCCCTATGGCGCGCTCCTTGGAATCGTTGCAACGGCCAGTCCCTTCCGCGTTCAGCGCAATGCCGAAACCTGCACCGGCTGCGGCGGATGTCACCGGGCATGCGCCTTCCATCTGCCGGTCCATGTGAAAAAAGAGATCCGGACACCTGAGTGCAGCGGGTGCATGGATTGCATGGCCGCCTGTCCGGAAAAGAATACGCTGGCGTTCAGGGCGAAAGGGTTTAAAACCCGCCTCAATCCATTTCAAATGGGATTTCTGATCCTTGCTTCATTTATCGCCATCGTTTATCTGGCGAAAATCAGCGGTCATTGGAAAAGCCGATTGCCGGAACATGAATTCAGGTCATGGATGACGATCTCAGATTTTCAGAAAATCGGACATCCCTCCATTCCTGAAAGATGATTCGTCTTTCAAAAAGGATCAAATGATAGGGCGCGCCCCATCAACACCTCGAAAAACCAGGAGCGCCCATCGCCCCTCCCCCCCAGGGGAATCGCATGTAGAATAGGGCTTGGTGAGTGATTTAAATAATAACCTGAATTGATGATCAATGACTCCGGCGGCCCGCTTTTAAAAATCGGGGCAAAGAGGTTTTTAGAGGGTGTTGATGGAACCTTTATTTTGATATGTTTGGCAACCTTTT
>JAGVHJ010000565.1 GCA_020056645.1 Desulfobacterales bacterium | reverse complement strand
TTTCCCAACTCCGGCGTTGGAAAAAAAATTTGATCCTCGAAATACCTCATGTATTCCTGCGGTCAAAATTTTTTTTCCGCCTTGGATTTGAACAAATTTCCTAAAAACTTGAAGATCGAGTGAGAGGATAGAAAAATGCCCTTGTTTGAATTGGACGGAATTTCGCCGTCCCTTGATCCATCTGTATTTGTGGCTTATAACGCAACCCTGATCGGACGGGTGTCCATCGGGAGACACTCTTCGGTGTGGTTCAACACGGTGATCCGGGGAGATATCGACACGATCACCATTGGGGAGGAATCCAACATTCAGGATCTTTCCATGATCCATGCCGATGCCGGAAAACCGGCCCATATCGGTAATCGGGTCACCGTCGGCCACCGGTGTGTGATTCACGGCTGCGAGATTGGAGACCACTCCCTGATCGGCATGGGCGCGATCATCATGAATGGCGCAAAAATCGGACGGGGAACGATTGTCGCCGCCGGAGCGGTGGTGATGGAGGATGTGATCATTCCGCCCTACTCTCTGGTCGCGGGCATTCCCGGAGTCATTAAAAAGAGCTTTTCCGAAAATGTGATCGAGCTCATTGACATGGCGTCCAAAGTCTATGTGGATCGCTCCAGAGACTACATGAATCCGGAAAAGTGTATCCGGAAAGGATAGATAGCGGAGATGGAGAAGCGGTTTCTTGAACGGGCCATCGCCCTTGCCGCGGAAAAATCGAAAGAGGGGGCCCATGGGCCCTTTGGAGCGGTGGTAGCCCTGAACGACACGATCGTTGGTGAAGGTTTTAACCAGGTGGTGGAAACCATTGATCCAACGGCCCATGCGGAAATCGTGGCGATCCGCATGGCCTGCAAGCGCCTTGGCCGGTTTGACTTGAGTGGTTGCGTGCTATACACCAGCTGCGAGCCGTGTCCCATGTGCCTATCGGCCATCTACTGGTCTCGGATCGCAACGGTGGTGTACGCATCGACGAAAAAAGATGCGGAGCGGGCTGGTTTTGATGATGATTTTATCTACCGGGAGCTGGCCCTTCCCCAGGAGAAAAGGCGCATCCGGTTTATCCGCGCCATGGGGGTTGAGGCAAACCAGGTCTTCGACGCCTGGATTTCCAATCCCGGGAAACTGCCCTATTGAGAGCCCGGCGGATTATCCGGATATCCAGGCCTTGATCTTGTAAAGGCTCTCTTTGTTCCATGCTTCTGAAAGCCTCAAGAGAATGAATCGTTTGAAAAGGGCGTCCACCACATCGCAGACCCGGCCATAGAGGAAATATTTTTCCAGAATCGCCCCATCCAGCTCCTCTTTTTTTTCAACTTTTCCGGTTTCAGGGGGCTTAAGGCCGGTCAAGTGCAAGCTCTCTCCCTTGATATTGAACTGATAGGCGAGCTCGTTTTCGGCGAATGCGAGATTAAGTTCGGTCACCACCGCCCCTTTTTTAAGGGCGAGCTTGCCCTCTTTCAGGTCGGCGTCGTCTCCTTTGATGGAGATGACTTCCATTTTGTCTTCTTTTCCCTTGTTTTCAAGGACAATGTGGTTCCCGATGGTGAGGGGGATCAGGTGGTTCTGGGAATCGGTTATTTTGTCCGGATCGTTTTCAATGAGATACCAGATCCATGTGAGGAATTCATTTCCGATGAAGCTGAAACGGTTGTAGGCTACGGCGATATCGAGCATCGGTTACTCCATGAAGGAAGAGGGTAAAAGTTTTGAGAGCCGGTCTTTTTCAGAATCTGAAAGATAGTCGGAGAAGTCGGCGATCGTGTATGGAAAGAGGCGGACCAGCGTCATCTTGAAGGATTTAGAAAAAAGGGTTTCAAACTCCTCGTTGGCCGATTTCTGCGTGGAGAAGAACCAGACCAGATTCTCTTCGTAATTCCACATGATGTCATAGATGTTGGGCGTGGAGGGGATCTTCATCATGAGCTCGTGGATCACGTTTTCTTTGATCTCTTTTTTTTCATTCCTTGAAAGATACTCCCTTTCCCCTTCGGTGAGCTTACGCGCCGATTCAAGAATCACCCGTTTTTTGATCAGCTTCGCGGGAATCGATTTCTTGTCGATTCTCAGGGAGAACACGATGAGGTTTCCATAGATAAAAGAGGTGGTGTCAAAATCGGGAACAAAGGGGTTTTCAAAGGTGGTCCATCCCACGGAAGCCTCCTCTGGGGTATGGTCGATATCGACGATTTGATTTTTCTTTAGACCCTGACCGATGGTCTCCATAACCGATTGGTCACCCTTTCCATTTACCCGGTATCGCGTTATCGAAACCGTGGAAGAGAATAATCCCATGAACCGCGCCCCTTTTTTTTAAAAAGCAAAATAAGCTGAATTTGTTATTATTTTTAATACAAACCCGCCCTATATATCTTTTTTTGGCGCAACCCTCAATCAATTTCTTTTTTGCAAGAAGGATATTCTGTTGTATATAGGAGGGGATGGCCAAAGGTTCTGTAACTGAAATATGCTGCAATAAAAGGATTTTTTCGATTAACATGAAAGAAAAATTGATAAACGTTTATAAACTTGATAACAATCAAGATCTTGAGATA
Source organism: Desulfobacterales bacterium (assembly GCA_020056645.1). Classification (GTDB taxonomy): domain Bacteria; phylum Desulfobacterota; class Desulfobacteria; order Desulfobacterales; family JAHIVH01; genus JAHIVH01. Next base: position 3,212 of record JAGVHJ010000565.1, on the reverse strand, counting down.
TATGACCTGTCCCGGAAAATATCCGAAGACGGATGGGTGGTGATCGCCCTGGTTAGAATGCCCTTGGAAATCACCGACGCGCTTTTCAAAGATGCAGCGCCTCCGGCGGTATCGATAGAAGAATTGCAAAAGGTTCTCGGCGGCAGGGCGACATTTGAAGTGAAAATGGAGCGTAATTTTATTCAAGATAAAAATAAGGATAAGGAGTTTAACGACCTTCTTGGCTCGTTTTTAAAAACCAACCGGGCCTATCTTTCCAAAAAAACATTTCCGGCCAAATATGTTCTTAAGGAATATATGAAAAAAACAAAAAATGCGCATCGTTTTTGCATTAAATAGCCGGATAAAGCCGTTTCTCCATGGAGGCCAGGCCGGAAACGCGCCGCCATGGAGAGAAATCGTTGAACATGCCTTCGGGAATCGTATGAAAAAATCGTGGATCGTGTCACTATTATTGTTCATTCTGGCCTGTGGGTCCGCTGGGGTGGAGGTTTCGGCGGATATATACATGTTCGTTGACAAAGAGGGCGGTATCCATTTCACCAATGTTCCGACCTCGCCGGAATATGTGCTTTTTATAAAAGAGAAACCGGAAGGGGAGAGGCCTGCCCAGGCGGAGTTCCACATTGATGAGGATCAGTATGATCCCATTATTCAGGAGGCGTCTCGGAAATACGACCTTCCATTCTCCCTGCTCAAGGCGGTCATCAAGGTCGAGTCGGCCTTCAATCCCCATGCGGTTTCACGGAAAGGGGCGGTGGGGCTGATGCAGATCATGCCTGCAAACAATCAGCGGCTGAAAATCAGGAACCCCTATGATCCCTGGGAAAATATCATGGGCGGCTCCCGCTATCTGAAGGAGTTGTTGGGAAAGTTCGATGGGGATTTGTCGCTCGCGCTTGCGGCCTACAACGCGGGGCCAAAGACGGTTGACCGCTATCATCAGACCATTCCGCCCTATGAAGAGACGGAAAATTATGTGAAAAAGGTCATGAGCTGTTATTACGCGTTAAAAGATTAATCGAGGATGTTAAAAGAAGGAGTGTGCTGTTAAGATGGAAAAGAGCAACAATGCGTCACGGGTTGAACCGGTTCAACTGGGCTTGAACAGCCGGTTTGTGTTTGAGTGCCATCCTGGAGTCAGCTGTTTTACCCAGTGCTGCCGGGGGATCGATATTATTCTGACCCCCTATGATATTTTAAGGCTGAAAACGCGGCTGGGCTTGACGTCGGAAGCGTTTCTGGCGATCTATACGGAATTGAAGTTCCTTGAAAAAACCGATTTGCCCATCGTCACCCTGAAGCTTCTGGATGATGAAAAAAATTCGTGTCCCTTCGTGAAAGATGGTCAGGGGTGTATCATCTACGAGGACAGGCCGACCACCTGCCGCTATTATCCCCTGGGCATCGCCTCGTTAAGCTACACCAAAGAGCGCGAGGGAGACGAGTTTTTCTTTGTGGTCCGGGAGTCCCACTGCAAGGGATTTGACGAGCAAAAAGAGTGGACGGTGAAAGAGTGGCGAAGAGACCAGGGGGTTGATATCCATGACGAGATTAATGCGGGGTGGACGGAACTGGTCGTGATGAAAAAATCGTTTCCCGCAAACATCACCATCAATGAGAAAGCCAAACAGATGTTCTTTCTGGCAAGCTACAATATCGACAAATTCAAACAATTTGTCTTTGAGAGCTCATTTCTTACCCGGTATGAAATTGAGGATTCGGTGATTGAAGCCATCAAGAAAGATGATGTGGCGTTGTTGCGATTTGGTTTCAAGTGGATCAAATCGGTCTTATTTCAGAGCGACGAGATCGAAGAGAACAGGAGTTTTAAACTGAAAAAATGATCGTTCTTTGGGAATCGCCCCTATCCATCGCGGCCTTTCCCAATATGACGACAGCGTCGTGATGTAGGAATTGTTACACTCGATCTTCAAGTTTTTAGGAAATGGGTATGAAATTATCACTCTTAATGGCCGCTCTCTTCAGACTCTTTCAGTTTTCAGCCCTTATCTCGGCTTCGTTCAAACAAAAGGTGCTGGAAAAAGAGGTGATTCTCGTCATGAAGTCTTCGGATAACGCAATCGCCCGGACATTTTGGTTCGCCAATGGGAAGATTCACAGCAGAAGGGGCGAGTCTCCCGATTCGGGGTGCAGAGTGGTCTGGAAGAGTCCTGACATCGGCGCGAAAATAATGATTGAGATCGCTTCCGGACAACCGAAAGCCATTGAAAAAGCCATCATGAGAGGGCGTCTCATGCTTGAAGGCGATGCCGCCTCCATCAAATGGTTTCTTGAAACCATCCAGATGCTCAGGTCCATTTATTTTGGAAAACAGGTTAAAAAGCCCGCCTGATGGCCGCATATAACATTTATCGCCCAATAGAAAAGGAGGTTCCCATGTTTCTGGACATATTGCAACAAAGAGGCTTCCGGCACCATGATGATTTTCATAAACCCCACCACACCCACCCCCATGGTCCGATTCCGGTTGAAACGAAAAAGACCGGAAGCGGCCGGGAAATCAAAATCGTCCGGCGTGTTCTTGACGCAAACGAGGCCATGGCGGAGCAGAACCGGAAAGCATTCGCGGCAAAAGGCGTTTTTGTGCTGAATATGATGAGTTCGCCGGGTTCTGGAAAAACAACCACCCTTGTAAAAACGTTGAACCGGATCAAAAATGAGATTAAAAGCGCGGTGATCGTGGGTGACATCTGCACCACCAACGATGCGGACCGGCTTTCCGAGACCGGGGTGCCGGTTGTTCAGATCAACACCGACGCCTTCGGCGGCGATTGTCATCTGACCGCCAATGCGATTCTGAACGCCTATGAGAGTATCTCCCATGAGGAGTTTGAGCTTTTGATCGTCGAAAACGTGGGAAATCTGGTGTGCCCGGCGGAATTCGATATCGGAGAGGATGCGCGAGCCGTCATTTTAAGCGTTACCGAAGGAGAAGACAAGCCGTTGAAGTACCCTCTCATGTTCCGGGAATCGGACATCGCCCTTTTGAGTAAAATCGACCTCCTTCCCTATCTTGATTTTGACAAGGAAAAAGCCATTGAGAGCATCCGGACCATTCATCCGGAGATGCCGGTTTTTGAAATCTCCTCCAAAACCGGTGAGGGGCTTGATCCCTGGATCTCATGGCTGAAGGAAAAAATCGCCGAAAAGAAAGAGAAGCCGGTAAACGCCTGAGAGGGGAAAACGGC
>JAGVHJ010000424.1 GCA_020056645.1 Desulfobacterales bacterium | reverse complement strand
ACAAATTTCAAGGTATCATGTATCCGATCCCAGGGGAATCGCATGTAGAATAGGGCTTGGTGAGTGATTTAAGTCATAACTTGAATTGATTATCAATGCCTCCGGCCCGCTTTTAAAAAGCTTGACAAAGAGGTTTTTAGAGGGTGTTTATGGAACCTTTATGTTGATATGTTTGGCGCCCTTTTCAAAAGGTTGGCCCCCGGAAGGGCCGAAGGATGCGCGTCCCAAATGCGATTCCCCTGTATCCGATCCTCCCTATTCATCCTAATCGCGGAATGAAATTGGGCTATATTTTTCAGGTGACCTATGATAGGAGCAGTTTAACACAGATGATGAATCGATGGCGGATATGACGACCCAACACACTTCTCAACATTTTTTTTCAAGTCTCGAAACTACCCCGGACGGTTTGAGTCAAGGCGAAGCGGAAGCACGCCTCCTTATCCATGGGCTGAATCAACTGGAGATCAAAAAAAAAGAGCCACTGTGGATCAAATTTTTTCGTCAATTTACGGATTTGATGGTTCTGGTTCTGATCGGCGCGGCGCTGGTGGCCATCGCCGTGGCGCTTATCGAGGATCAGACGGAAAAGCTGGTGGACGCCTATATTATTCTGGGGGTTGTTTTTTTAAATGCGCTCATTGGTTTTATCCAGGAATTCAAAGCGGAAAAAGCGCTGGAGGCCTTAAAGAATCTGATCGCCCCCAAAGCCCGGGTGATCCGGGAGGGCGCGGAAACCCTTGTGGAGGCAAAGAATCTAGCGCCAGGGGATCTGCTCATTCTGTCGGAAGGGGACAAGATCGGCGCGGACGCCCTCCTTTTCGAGGCCAACGAACTGAAAGTAGAAGAGTCGGCCCTGACCGGTGAATCCGTGCCCAGCCTTAAAACAGTGCTCATGGCGGACACGCCCCCATTTCCTCAAAAGGCCGAGCATACCGTTTACCAAGGAACATCCGTGGTTTCCGGTTCAGGCAAGGCCATCGTCTTCGCCACAGGCAAAAAAACAGAATTCAATAAAATCGCCCATATGACGGTCTCGACCACCAAAGACAAGAGCCCACTCCAGAAGGAACTGTTCAATATCGGCCTTTTTGTCGGCAAGGTGACCCTTTTAATTTCCCTATCCCTGTTCTTCATCGGGGTGATTTTTCAGGGATATAGCATCATTGAAGCGCTTCTTTTCAGCGTCGCGGTGGCCGTAGCGGCGGTGCCGGAAGGGCTCCCGGCGACAATCACGATCGCCCTGGCCTTGGGTGTTCAGCGTCTGGCGCGGAAAAACGCCATCGTCAAGCAGCTTTCCTCGGTGGAGACCCTGGGAAGCACCACCGTGATCTGTAGCGACAAGACCGGGACCCTCACGAAAAACGAAATGACCGTCACCGAGATTCTCCTGGGGGCGAGCCACGCCATCCGCGTGGAAGGCATCGGCTACGCACCGGAAGGGAAGATGATTTTCCCTGAAACCTATCACCAGGGGGATTTCAGAAAACTGATTTCGGTAGCGGCTGTATGCAACGAAGCCTCCCTTGTTCAGAACCAAGGATCATGGCGGATTCTGGGTGATCCCACCGAAGGCGCGCTTCTGGTCATGGCGAAAAAAGGCGGTTTTGATCTCGAGAAAAAGCTTTTAAACGCCACGCGCGTTTTTCCCTTTGACAGTGAGCGCAAGCGGATGAGCGTTGTGGCTCAAAATGAGATATGGGTCAAAGGCGCGCCCGATTCGATCCTTGAACTGTCAACCCGGATTCAGTCGGAGGGACACGTTATTCCCCTCACACCTTCGATCAAAAATGAGATCGCGTCGGCCTGCCAGCAGATGGGCCACAGGGCCTTGCGTGTTCTGGCCGTGGCCTACCGGGAGAAGCTTCCAGAGCCCTTAACAAACGCCCTGGAGGCGGAGCGGGAGCTGATTTTCCTGGGTCTGATCGGAATGATCGATCCACCCCGTCCCGAGGTTGGTCCCGCGGTTCAACTCTGTCACAAGGCCGGAATTCGCACCATTATCATCACCGGTGATTTCGGCGCGACGGCCAAGGCGATCGCCCAGAAGATCCATCTGGCGGACACGAATACACCGGTCATCACGGGAGAGGCGTTGAACCGGACGGACAAAAATGAACTCCAGCGCATTCTTCAGGAAAACCAGAGCCTCATTTTCGCACGGGTGGCGCCCGAGCATAAAAAAAGGATTGTGGACGCTCTCAAGGAACTGGGAGAAATCGTGGCGGTGACCGGCGACGGCGTCAACGACGCGCCCGCGCTCAAAAGGGCGGATATCGGCATCGCCATGGGTATCACCGGAACCGATGTCTCCAAGGAAGTCGCCAACATGATCTTGACGGATGACAGTTTCGCCACCATCGTCATGGCGGTGGAAGAGGGACGGCACATCTATCAGAATTTACGGAAATTCGTGTGGTATATTTTTTCCACCAATATCGGCGAGCTGACCACCATCTTCCTTGCCATTTTTCTGGGCCTCCTCTCACCACTGACGGCTGTTCTGATTCTGATCATCAATCTGGGCACAGATGTTCTTCCGGCCCTGGCCCTGGGGGTGGATTCCCAGGAAAAGGAGACGATGAATGAACCGCCGCGCGACCCGGAGGCCCGGATCATGAGCCGGCGATTTGTGGCCCATTTTGTGATTCTTGGCATCATCATGGGTGCGATGGTTGTGGGAATCTATATCCTTGATTTGATGGTCCAGGGCTGGCGATGGGGAGAGGCGATTTTCCCTTCCGACCCACGCTACCGCCACGCCTCCACCATGGCCTTCGTGACACTGGTATT